>CAZKCJ010000391.1:0-2344 GCA_964550885.1 uncultured Rubrivivax sp.
TCCTCCTGGTCGTCCTCGTTGTAGGCCAGCGGCTGGCCCTTCATCAGCGTCAGCAGCGCCATCAGATGCCCGACCACGCGCCCGGTCTTGCCGCGCGCGAGCTCGGCGACGTCGGGGTTGCGCTTCTGCGGCATGATCGACGAGCCGGTGCAGTAGCGGTCGGCCAGGTCGATGAAGCCGAAGGCCTGGCTCATCCACAGCACGATCTCCTCGGCCAAGCGCGACACGTGCACCATGCAGATCGACGCGAACGCGCCGAACTCGAGCGCGAAGTCGCGGTCGCTGACCGCATCCAGGCTGTTCTGGCAGATGCCGTCGAAACCCAGCGTGCGCGCGACCTGCTCGCGGTCCAGCGGCCAGCTGGTGCCGGCCAGCGCCGCCGCGCCCAGCGGCAGCCGGTTGGTGCGGCGGCGCACGTCGGCGAGCCGCTCGGCGTCGCGCGCGAACATCTCGACGTAGGCGAGCAGGTGGTGCGCGAAGCTCACCGGCTGCGCGACCTGCAGGTGGGTGAAGCCGGGCATCACGGTGTCGACGTGCTGCGCGGCCAGCTCGACCAGCGCGCGCTGCAGCGCAGCCAGCAGCGGCTGCAGGCCATCAATCTCGTCTCGCAGCCACAGCCGCACGTCGGTGGCGACCTGGTCGTTGCGGCTGCGGCCGGTGTGCAGCCGCTTGCCCGCGTCGCCGACCAGTGCGGTGAGCCGCGCCTCGATGTTCAGGTGCACGTCCTCGAGCTCGAGCTTCCACTCGAAGCTGCCGGCGTCGATCTCCCGCGCGATCTGCGCGAGCCCGCGGCGGATGTCGGCCAGGTCCTGCTCGCCGATGATCTGCTGCGCGGCGAGCATCTCGGCGTGCGCGAGGCTGCCGGCGATGTCGGCGCGCGCGAGCCGCCGGTCGAAGCCGACGCTGGCGGTGTAGCGCTGCACCAGCGCGCTCATCGGCTCGGAGAACAGCGCCGACCAGGCCTGGGTCTTGTTGTCGAGCGGGTTGGTGGCCATCGGGGGCGGCGCGCTGCGCGTCGCGGTGAACGTGGGGGGTGTGTCCTTATTATCGACGGCGCATGCAGCCCGGCCCGCCAATCCCCGACGACGCCAGCGGCGGCGCGGCGACGCGCCCGGCCAGCCTGTGGCCGCAGAGCACCCGGCCGGCGGGGCTGGACGACAGCTTCCTCGACGCGGCGTCGATCGACTCGGGCCCACCGCCGGCCGCCGACCGCGCCGCCGGCGCGCTGCTCGAGCTGTGCGCGCCGCTGCTCGCGCTGCGGGTGCTGCTGCTGGTGCAGCTGGTGCTGGCGATCGGCGTGCTCGTCACCGGCAGCGGCGACTGGTTCGCGCGGCAGGCGGCCGCTGGCTACGGCGGTGTCGCCGGCAGCCTGTTGTGGCTGGCCGCGGCCTGCGCCGCGCGGCGCTGGCTCGAAGCCCGCGGCCGCGGGCTGCGCGCGCTGGCGCTGGCGCTGCTGGGCGCCGCGGCCGCCCTGCTGGCCTGGGGTGCGCTGCAGTGGGCCGGGCTGGTCGCGGTCGCCGACGGCTGGCGGCTGGCCGGCATCGCCGCGCTCGGCGCCGGGCTGGCCGGCCTGGTCTGGGCGTGGCTGGACCTGCGCGCGCGGCTGCGCGCGCCGATCGACGCCGGCGTGCGCCTGGCCGAGCTGCAGTCGCGCATCCGCCCGCACTTCCTGTTCAACGCGCTGAACACCGCGGCGGCGCTGGTGCGGATCGACCCGGCACGCGCCGAGGACGTGCTCGAGGACCTGGCGGCGCTGTTCCGCGTGGCGCTGGCCGAGTCGGGCGCGGCGGTGTCGCTGGACGAGGAGATCGACCTGGCGCGCCGCTATCTGGCGATCGAGCAGCTGCGCTACGGCGAGCGGCTGCAGGTGCAGTGGGATGTCGACGAGCGCGCGGCCGCCGCGCGCGTGCCGCCGCTGGTGCTGCAGCCGCTGGTGGAGAACGCGGTGCGCCACGGCATCGAGCCGGCGGTGGCCGGCGGGCGGATCTGGGTGCAGGCGGTGACGCGGCGCGGGCAGGCGGTGGTGCTGGTCAGCAACACCGTGCCCGACGAGCCGTCGACGCCGGGCCACGGCATCGCGCTGCACAACGTGCGCGAGCGGCTGCGGCTGCTGCACGACGTCGCCGGCGAGTGCGACGCCTGGCGCGAGCAGGGGCTGTTCCGCGTGCGCATCGTCGTGCCGCTGTGAGCCGCGGATGAGCGCGCCGCTGCAGCTGCTGATCGTCGACGACGAGCCGCTCGCGCGGCTGCGGCTCGCCGGCCTGCTGCGCGCGCTCGACGAGCCGGCGGCCGAGGTGGTCGCGCAGGCCGCCGACGCCGACGCCGCGCTGGCGGTGCTGCAGGC
>CAZKCJ010000392.1:0-2341 GCA_964550885.1 uncultured Rubrivivax sp.
CTCGGGGTCGAGTAGAGGCAGGTGACAGGAGCAGACACGATGGCAACAGAGCTGATCACGCTGGGCGGTGGCTGTTTCTGGTGCACCGAGGCGGTGTTCGAGCAGGTCGACGGGGTGGTGGCAGTCGAGTCCGGCTACGCCAACGGTGACCCGCCGCAGCCGAGCTACGAGCAGGTCTGCAGCGGCGAAACTGGCCACGCCGAAGTGGTGCAGGTCGAGTTCGACCCGCAGCGCATCGGGCTGCGCGAAGTGCTCGAGATCTTCTTCGCGACCCACGACCCGACCACCCGCAACCGCCAGGGGCCCGACTTCGGCACTCAGTACCGCTCCGGCATCTACCTGCACGACGAAGCCCAGCGCGCGACCGCGCAGGCGGTGCGCGCCGAGGCCGACGCCGCCCACGCCGGGCGCGTGGTCACCGAGATCGAGCCGCTGCGCAGCTACGGCCGCGCCGAGGCCTACCACCAGCACTACTTCGCGCGCCACCCCGGGCAGGGCTACTGCGCGGCGATCATCGCGCCCAAGGTCGACAAGTTCCGGCGCACCTTCCAGGCGCGGCTGCGCCGCTGAGCGCGCTGCCTCGGCCGGCGTCGCGGGCGCGCCGCGCCAGCCGCGTCGCACGCGTGCCGCACCACGCTTGCGCGCAGTGCGCCATGCGCTCGGGGTCTCGCGCCCACGGGCGGCCCGGCGCGCTCAAGGCGCCAGCCGCTCGCGCAGCCAGTCGGCACCGGCGCGGCGATAGCGCAGCCGGTCGTGCAGCCGGCTCTTGCGGCCCTGCCAGAACTCCCAGGTGTCGGGCGCGAGCCGGTAGCCGCCCCAGTGCGGCGGCCGCGGTGGCTGCAGGCCGTACTTCAGCCCGTAGCGCCCGGCGTTGGCCACCAGCACCGCGCGCGACGCGATCACCTCGCTCTGCGGCGACGCCCAGGCGCCGATGCGCGAGTCCAGCGGCCGGCTCGCGTAGTACGCGTCGGACTGCTCGGGCGACACCGGCGTGACCAGCCCCTCGATCCGCACCACCCGCTCCAGCTCGACCCAGTGGAACTGCAGCGCGGCCTGCGGGTGCGCTTCGAGCTCGCGGCCCTTGCGGCTGTGGTAGTTGGTGTACCAGACCAGCCCGGCGGCGTCGTAGGCCTTGAGCAGCACGATCCGGGTCGACGGCCGGCCGTCCGCGCCGACCGTGGCCAGGGTCATCGCGGTCGGCTCGGGCAGCTGCGCGTCGATTGCCTGCTGCATCCACGCGCTGAACTGCTGCAGCGGGGCGGCCGCGGCTGCGCCTTCGTCGAGCGTGTCGCGCTCGTAGCTCTTGCGCAGGGCGGCCAGGTCGGGCTTCATCGGCGGCGGTCGGGCGCGGCCCGAAGCCGCGATGCACGCAGTATGCCGCGCTCCGCGCACCACCACGGAGCAATCCCTTACGTGCAAAGCCCTAAGTGAAGCTCCCAGTTACGGCCCCGGCGCGGCTTGGCGATCCTATGCTCGCAGGCAGGCGGGGCTTCGCTGCCTTGCCTGACTCCCGCCGGGGCGGGTGCGGGCACGGCCCCGGGGCGTTCGGCGCACCCGCGCGGCGGGCGTTTTCAGCGTGTGGGGCACCAGCCGGATACGGGCATGCACAGTCATCCGATCGTCGTCGTCCTGGCCGCCGGCGCCGGCAGCCGCTTCAAGGGCGATGCGCACAAGCTGCAGCAGCCGCTGGGCGACACCAGCGTGCTCGGCAGCACCGTGCAGCACGCGCTCGACAGCGGCTTGCCGGTGGTCGTGGTCACCACTGCGGCGCTCGCCGCCGCGGCGGCGCGGCCGGGCGCGATCCGCGACGTGATCATCGTGCCCGAGACGCCGGGGGCCTACGGCATGGGTCATTCGATCGCCGCCGGCGTGGCCGCCTGCTCGGACGCGCCCGGCTGGCTGCTGCTGCCCGGCGACATGCCGCTGGTGCAGCCGGCGACGCTGCGCGCGGTGGCCGCCGCGCTCGACGACCACGCGGTCGCCTACGCGCAGTACCGGGGGCAGCGCGGCCATCCGGTGGGCTTCGCCGCCGAGCTGTACTCGGAGCTGATCCGGCTCACCGGTGACCAGGGCGCGCGGCGCATCGTCGCGCGCTATCCGGCGGTGGGCGTCGAGGTCGACGACCCCGGCGTGCTGGTCGACGTCGACACCCAGGCCGATCTGGCAGCGCTGAGCGCGGCGGGCAGCGCCGTGCGGCGCCACGACGCGCGGCGCTGACGCCGGCGCGGGTGCGGCTGCGCGCGCAGATACGGTTGCGGTTGCGGGCGGCGTCGCTGGCGGCGCCGCTGTCGAGCGGCGGTTGCGTTCGCGCGCGGTGCCGGCGCGATGTGGCGCCCGCAGC
>CAZKCJ010000393.1:0-2325 GCA_964550885.1 uncultured Rubrivivax sp.
CCTGCAACGCCTGCGGCTGCCGCTGGTTCGACCGCATGACCGGCGCCTGCTACGAGTGCGGCGAGCCGGTGCCGCCCGAGGACATCGCTGCGTATCAGGCGGCGCTGCGCGCGTTCCACGAGCGCAAGGGCATCCACCCGAACGAGCCGGCCAAGGACCGCGCGACCGCGCCGCGCTGGTTCGAGGACTACGTGCACGGCGCGGTGCATGAGCTGGGCACGGTCACGGTCGACGAGGCCGAGGTGCTCGAGTTCGCACGCCGCTACGACCCGCAGCCGATCCACACCGACCCCGAGCTGGCCGCGCGCGGCCCCTTCGGCGGCGTGATCGCCAGCGGCTGGCACACCTGCGGCCTGATGATGCGGCTGTACGCGGTGAACTACCTGTCGCCGGCCTCCAGCCTGGCGTCGCCGGGCATGGAGGAGCTGCGCTGGCCGCGCCCGGTGCGCCCCGGCGACACGCTGAGCGTGCGTGTGACCGTGCAGGACGCGCGCGCGTCGACCTCCAAGCCGGACCGCGGCGTCGTGCACTCGCTGGTCGAGGTGCTGAACCAGCATGGCGAGCTGGTGCTGATGATGCGCGCGGTGAACATGATCGCGCGCCGGCCGCAGCGGGCGTGAGCGTGAGCGCCAGCGCGCAGGCGGCGCAGCACGGCGCGCCTGCGCCGCTCGTGGTGCGCGTGCGGATCTCGATCGACCTGGCCAGCATCCGCGCCGGCTTCGCGCGCGAGCGCCCGCCGGTCGTCGACGGCGACTGGGATGCACGCGCGTACTTCGACGAGCGCGTCTCCGCCTACCGCGACGCGCTGTGCAGCCCGGCGATCGCAGCGACCGGCGTGTGGCTGGAGCTCTTCTTCGACGACCGGGCGAGCGCGGGCGACTGCGTCGCGCTCGCGGCCGATCAAACGGCCGGTGACGGCTGCCTGGCCGCGGTGGAGCAGCTGATCCGGGACGCGGCGCGCACGGTCAGCGGGCAGACCGGCGCGTGGCGGCGGCACCTGGGCGCCGGCTACTTCGAGCGCCATCGCGCGTGGCGGCGCGAGGCCGGCAGCCCGATCGCGCACTGACGCGGCGCGGCGCTGCGGCGCCGCCGCCCGCGGCGCACGCGCTGCGGCTGGCTGGGGCACACTGCGTGGCGATGAACGGGTCGCTCTCGCCGCCACACCGCCGCCGATGACCGAACTGCTGCGCTTCCTGCACCTGAGTGCGGTCGTCGTCTGGATCGGCGGCATGGTGTTCGCGCACTTCTGCCTGCGGCCGGCGGCGCTGGCGACGCTGCCGCCGCCGCAGCGGCTGCCGCTGATGGCCGCTGCCCTCGGACGCTTCTTCGCGCTGGTCACGGCGGCGCTGCTGCTGCTGTGGGGCAGCGGCGTCGCGATGTTCGCGGCGCTGTGGCGCAACGGTGGCATTCCGCCGCTGTCCTGGAACCTGATGGCGGCGATCGCTGCGCTGATGACGCTGGTGTTCGCGTGGATCGTGCTGCGGCTGTACCCGCGGCTGAAGCAGGCGGTCGCCGTCGCCGCGTGGCCGCAGGCGGCGGCGGTGCTCGACCCGGTGCGCCGGCTGGTGCTGCTGAACCTGGTGCTGGGCTTCGCGACGATCGCGGTGGCAACCGTCGGCCGACTGTTTGACTGAAGGACGGGCTGCAAATCCCGCAGCGCCCGCGCGCGGGCCGTCGGCGCGTCAGGCCCAGGCAGCGGCGGCGGCGTCGATCGCGGCGCGCAGTTCGGCGTAGTCGCGCGTCGCCGCGAACTGCGGGTGCTGCGCAGCGATCGCCGCGGGCGCGTGGATCAGGAAGCCGGCGTCGGCTGCTGCCAGCATCCCCAGGTCGTTGTACGAGTCGCCGGCGGCGAGCACGCGGAAGTTCAGCCCGCGCAGCGCGAGCACCGCGGCGCGCTTCTGGTCGGGCTGGCGCAGCCGGTAGTCGACCACGCGGCCGTCGGCGTCGGTGACCAGCCGGTGGCAGAACAGCGTCGGCCGGCCGAGCTGGCGCATCAGCGGCTCGGCGAACTCGTAGAAGGTGTCCGACAGGATGATCACCTGGTGGCGCGTGCGCATCTCGTCCAGGAACTCGCGCGCGCCGGGCAGCGGGCCGAGCGCGGCGATCACCCGCTGGATGTCGGGCAGCCGCAGCCCGTGCTGCGCGAGCAGCTCGAGCCGCGCGCGCATCAGCCGGTCGTAGTCGGGCTCGTCGCGGGTGGTGCGCCGGAAGCCGGCGATGCCGGTGCGCTCGGCGAACGCGATCCAGATCTCGGGGACGAGCACGCCCTCGAGGTCGAGGCACAGCACATGCATGGGGGGGGCGGGAGCAGGCGGGGGGGGGTGC
>CAZKCJ010000394.1:0-1095 GCA_964550885.1 uncultured Rubrivivax sp.
GCGGATGCCGTGGTCGGCCAGCGCCAGCGCCAGCGCGCGCGTCAGCTGGTCGACGCCGCCCTTGCTGGCGTTGCCGCTGGCGATCGTCGGCAACGCGCGGCCGGCGAGGCCGAAGTCCGGGGTGGTCATGCCGCTGCCTGCGCTTCAGTCGGCCAGCCGCGTGGTCCAGATGCCCAGCCCCTGCGCGTTCAGGTCCAGGTCGAGCGCGAGCAGCTCGCTGATCGTGGCGTCGGCGAGCGTGCAGCCGTGCGCGTGCAGCCGGCGCAGGTACATCTGCTCGAGCTGCGCGCGCAGCCAGGCGTCGCGGTCGGCGCGGTGGCGACCGGCGCGGCCCATCGCCTCCATCTCGTGCAGCTGGCCCAGCAGCTCCGCCGCCAGACGCGCGACGTCGCCGACGCGGCCGAAGTGGGTCAGGTACATCCACTGCGGCGCACGCGCCATCAAGCGCTCGACCGACGCGCGCAGCTGGATCGGGTCGAACTGCACCGGGGTCGAGCTCGCGCACACCCACGGGCCGGTGGCGGTGTCGAACTCGCGGTGGCTCAGGCCGAAGGTGTCGCCGGTGAACCAGCCGCGGCTGGCCTCGTCCCAGATGCAGTGGTGGTGCAGCGCGTGCCCGGGGGTGTGCGCGACCAGCAGCGCGCGCGCGCCGAGCGCGACGCGCATGCCGTCCTCGCTGGCCTGCGCGCGCGCGGCGTCCACCGGCACCAGCTCGCCGTAGTCGCGCGCCATCGTCTGCGGCCCGTAGATCGCCAGCGCGCTCGCGGCCAGCGCGCTCGGGTCGACCAGGTGGCGCAGCCCGCGCGGGTGCACCAGCATCTGCGCCGCGGGCAGCGCGCGCATCAGCCGGCCGACGCCGCCGGCGTGGTCCAGGTGCACGTGCGTCGGGATCACGTAGCGCACCGCACCCTGCTCGACGCCGAGCGCGGCCAGCGCCGCCAGCAGCCGCGGCACGCCGAAGTTGGTGCCGGTGTCGACGAACGCGGCCTCGCCGCCGTCGACCAGCAGGTAGGCGGCGTCGAAGCCGGGGCGGTGAAAGCCGGTGTCGATGCACCAGATGCCGTGGCCCAGCGCACGGACGTAGTCGGGCAATGC
>CAZKCJ010000394.1:1105-2301 GCA_964550885.1 uncultured Rubrivivax sp.
AATGCGTCGTTCAAGTCAGTCTCCTGCCAGCAGTAGCCAGGCGCGCGCGAGCGCCGCGCCGCCGTCGGTGCCTGGAACGCCGCGCAGCGTGGCCGCGGCCTTGGATCGGGCGCCAGGCGAGCGCAGCTGGGCGATGCCCAGCCACAACCGCGCCTGCGCCGGCTGCTTCAGCCCGCCACGGGCGATCCCCTGGTCGATCAGCGCGAGGCCGCGGTCGACCTCGCCGATCGTCACGTACCTGAACCCGACCTGCACCAGCGCATTGCCGTCACCGGCCGCCGCCGCGGCCGCAGCCTGCGCCGGCAGCGCGGCGGCCGCGGCTGACGCCTCGTCGCGGGCCAGCCGGCGCAGTCGCTCGTGGCGCGCGGCGCCTTCGCCGCTGCCGAGTGCGCCGCGCGCGAAGCCGCGCTCGACCACCTGCGCGGCCTCGCCGGCGAAGCCGGCCTGCAGCGCGAGCTGGGTCATCGCCAGGTAGTCGTCGCTGCGCTCCAGCGTGTCGCTGGCCAGCTTCAGCCGCAGCAGGTCGAGCGCGTAGCGGTCGCTGAAGCCGCGGCTGCGCGGCAGCTGGTCGAGGTACGCGGCCCAGTACACCGGCTTCGGGTAGTCGGCGAGCAGCTTGGCCAGCGTCGCCGGGTAGGCCGGGCTCGCGCTGCGGCGCTGCGCGTCGGCCAGCCGCAGCAGCTCGGCCTCAGCCGGCTTGCCCCCGGCGCGCTCGGCGGCGGCGACCGCGGCCGCGGCGTCGCGCGCGATCGCCGCATAGTCGCCCGCCGCCGCCTGCAGGTAGGCCTGCAGCTGCTGCAGGCCCGCGCCGCTGCCGCCGGCGGCCACCGCCTTGGCGACCCAGGCGCGGGCCTGCGCGGTGTCCTGCAGCTGCGCGTACGCGTAGGCGATCGCCTCGGCCAACTGCGCCTGCTCGGCGCGATCGGGCTGGCCGTGCTCGAAGACGTAGCTGAACGCGCGCGCTGCGGTCGCGTGCGCGCCGGCGCGCTGCGCCGCTGCGCCGCGCATGCGCTCGATCGTCAGCTGCTCGGCGGCGCTGCGATCGGGCACCGCGTCGGCCACGCGCACCTTGGCCAGCGCCGCCTCGGCCTTGCCGGCGCGCAGCAGCTCGCCGGCCTGGCTCAGCGGCCGCGCGACCTCGGGCCGCAGCGGCGCCGTGCCGGCGAGCACCGTGCTGGCGACGGTGACGGCGAGCG
>CAZKCJ010000395.1:0-2299 GCA_964550885.1 uncultured Rubrivivax sp.
CCGGCGGCGTTGCGCAGGTGCGGATCCCGCCGGCGCGGATCGCGATCCCGCTGCGCTTCGACCAGTTCCGCCGGCTGACGCTGACCCGGCCGCTGGCGCCGCTGCGCGACCCCGGCACGCGCGCGCTGATGGCGCAGCGCCCGGCGGTCAGCGTGAAGGTGCAGCTCAAGGGCGCCGAGCCGATCGACGCGCTGACCATCGGCCACGTCGAGACCGGGCCGGGCCTGTTCCTGTACACGCCGGTCGACACCCGCGGCCACGTGCAGCGCAGCTTCGTGCCGCGAACCGCGTTCGACGCGTTCGAGATCGGCGCGCGCATCGGCGAGCTGCTGGTCGAGCAGCAGGCGGCCACGCCGCAGCAGGTCGACCAGGCGCTGGGCGAGCAGCAGGCGCTGCGCGCGCGCAAGCTCGGCGAGATCTTGCTGACCCGCCAGGTGGTCGCCCCCGAGGAGCTGGAGCAGGCGATCGCCGAGCAGGCGCGCATGCCGATGGTGCGCATCGGCGAGGCGCTGCTCGCGCTGGGCTTCATCGACCAGGTGCAGCTCGACGAAGCGCTGGCGCAGCAGCGCGAGGACCGCAGCGTGCCGCTGGGCGAGCTGCTGGTGCGCAGCGGGCTGGTCGCGCGCGCCGACCTGCAGACCGCGCTGGCGCGCAAGATGGGCTACCCGCTGGTCGACGTGACCCAGTTCCCGGCCGAGCCGGAAGCGCTGGCACGGCTGCCCTTCACGGTCGCGCAGCGCGTGCCGGCGCTGCCGCTGCTGCTGCGCGGCGGGCGGCTGATCGTCGCGGTCGAGGACCCGTCGCGGCCCGACGTGCACGACGAGCTGGAGTTCGCCGCGCAGGCGAAGATCGTGCCGGTGCTGGCCCGCGCGACGCTGCTGCGCGACGCGGTGCAGCGCGCCTACGAGCGCATCGGCGCGGCCGCCGGCGCGTCGGCCGACGCCGGCGGCGAGCCGCTCGAGCTCGAGGAGGCAGGCAAGCTGCTGGCCACGCTCGAGCAGCAGCAGGGCAGCGACGCCGGCGAGCGCGACGAGTCGCCGATCGAGCAGTCGGACAACTCGCTGGTGCGGCTGATCAACTCGATGATCGCCGAGGCGCAGGCACAGGGCGTGTCCGACATCCACATCGAGTGCCAGCCGGGGCGCGAGAAGGTGCGCATCCGCTTCCGCCGCGACGGCGCGCTGCGCCCGTACATAGAGCTGCCGCACACCTACCGCAGCGCGCTGATCGCCCGCATCAAGATCATGTGCGACCTGGACATCAGCGAGCGGCGCAAGCCCCAGGACGGCAAGATCAACTTCGCGCGCTTCATGCCGGGCGCGCGGCTGGAGCTGCGGGTCGCGACGATCCCCACCGCCAACGGGCTGGAGGACGCGGTGCTGCGGCTGCTGGCCTCGGCCAAGCCGATCCCGCTCGACGGCCTGGGGCTCGCCCCCGACAACCTGCGCGCGGTCAAGGCGGCGGCGCAGCGGCCCTACGGCATGCTGCTGTGCGTCGGGCCCACCGGTTCGGGCAAGACGACCACGCTGCACTCGGTGCTCGGCCACATCAACCGGCCCGACCGCAAGATCTGGACCGCCGAGGATCCGGTGGAGATCACCCAGGCCGGCATGCGCCAGGTGCAGATCAACCCGAAGATCGACTGGACCTTCGCGCGCGCGCTGCGCGCGTTCCTGCGCGCCGACCCGGACGTGATCATGGTCGGCGAGATCCGCGACCGCGAGACCGCGCAGATGGCGGTCGAGGCGTCGCTGACCGGCCACCTGGTGATGAGCACGCTGCACACCAACAGCGCGGTCGAGACGGTGACCCGGCTGCTGGACATGGGGATGGACCCGTTCAACTTCGCCGACTCGCTGCTGGCGGTGCTGGCGCAGCGGCTGGTGCGGCGGCTGTGCCCGAAGTGCGTGCAGCCGCAGCCGGCCACGCCCGCGCAGATCGACGAGCTGCTGGCCGACTACCTGCACCCGTTCGCCGACGCCCCCGGCTGCCCCGACCGCGACGCGGTGCTGCAGGGCTGGCGTGCTCGCTTCGCGGTCGACGGCCGGCTGCTGCACCACCACGCGCCCGGCTGCGAGCACTGCGACGGCTCGGGCCTGCGCGGCCGCGCCGGGCTGCACGAGCTGCTGGTCGTCAGCCGCCAGCTGCGCCACCAGATCCAGACCGGCGCGCGCCCCGACGAGATGCTGCGCACCGCGTTCGGCGAGGGCCTGCGCACGCTGCGCCAGGACGGCATCGACAAGGTCTGGGCCGGGGTGACGACGATCGAGGAAGTGCGCGCGACCAGCAACGGCTGAGG
>CAZKCJ010000396.1:0-2282 GCA_964550885.1 uncultured Rubrivivax sp.
CGGCCGCGCCGCGCCGCCCGAACGCGAAGCGCGGCGCGCGTGCTCCAATGGCACCCACCGCGCGCCCCCCCGCGCCGCATCGAACCCCCGGCACCGGAGCCCGATCCCGATGACCGTCCGCCCCGAATCCGTAGGCATGTGCAGCGCGCGGCTGGCGCGCGTCGACCGCTTCCTCGCCGAGCGCTACGTCGAGCCGGGCCGGCTGCCGGGCGCGCTGCTGCAGGTGCACCGCGACGGCCAGCTGGTGCACACCAGCGTGCTCGGCCACGCCGAGCTCGAGACCGGGCGCCGGCTGCACGAGGACGCGATCGTGCGCATCTACTCGATGACCAAGCCGATCACCAGCGTCGCCTTCATGATGCTGGTCGAGGAGGGCCGGGTCGCGCTCGACGACCCGGTGCACCGCTTCATCCCGTCGTGGCGCGGCCAGCGGGTCTACGTCGGCGGCGGCGGCGGCCTGCCGGGCACGCCGCCCGGCTGGATCACCCGGCCGACCGACGCGCCGATGCGCATGATCGACCTGCTGCGCCACACCTCCGGGCTGACCTACGGCTTCCAGAACCGCAGCAACGTCGACGCCGCGTACCGCGCGCGCCAGCTCGACCCGTTCGCGTGCGGCGACGGCCTGCAGGCCTTCGTCGACGCGCTCGCCGAAGTGCCGCTGGAGTTCTCGCCGGGCAGCGCGTGGAACTACTCGGTCGCCACCGACGTGCTCGGCTACCTGGTCGAGTCGATCTCGGGCCAGCCCTTCGCGCAGTTCCTGCAGCAGCGGATCTTCGAGCCGCTGCGCATGGTCGACACCGCGTTCCACGTCGACGACGCCCGCGCCGCGCGCTTCGCGCAGTGCTACGCGCTGACGCCCGAGGGCAGGCTCGCGCCGGCCCAGCTCGGCAGCTTCCGCGAGCCGCCGCGCACGCCTTCGGGCGGCGGCGGGCTGGTCTCGACCGCGGCCGACTACGCGCGCTTCGGCGAGTGCCTGCGCCGCGGCGGCGAGCTCGACGGCGCGCGCCTGCTCGGGCCGAAGACGCTGCAGCTGATGCTGTGCAACCACCTGCCCGGCGGGCGCGACCTGGCCGACGTGTCGGTGTCGATGTTCAGCGAAGCGGTGTACCGCGGCGTCGGCTTCGGCCTGGGCTTCGCGCTGACCACCGACGTCGGCCGCACACTGGTCGCCGGCTCGCCGGGCGAGTACTGGTGGGGCGGCGCCGCGTCGACCGCGTTCTGGGTCGATCCGGTCGAGGGCATCACGGTGGTCTTCCTGACGCAGTTCATGCCGTCGACGCTGTACCCGATCCGGCGCGAGCTGCGCACGCTGATCAACGCCGCCGTGATCGACTCCAGGGCCTGAGCGAGCGCAGCGGTGGCCGCGCGGCGGTGCAGCGCACACTGCAGCCGGCGACGCGGGAATCGGCCGCCGTGCGACGATCCCTGCTGCCATGCCGGATCCATCGAGCCCCGCCGCCGCGCTGCCGGCGCCGCCCCTGAGGTCGGCCGCCGCGTGCGCTGCGGCCGGCGCTGCCGGCAGCGCGCGCACGACCGGCGCGGCGCCGAAGCGGCGCGCCAGCGCGGGCCCGCGATGAACGACGACGCGTTCCGCCACCTGCCGGGCCTGCGCGCGCGCATCCGCGCGCCGGCCGACTCGTCGCTGCGGGTCACCCCCGAAGTGCTGGCGCGGTGGGACGAGCGCGCGTTCGCGGTCGGCCTGGACGCCGACTGGCGGCTGCCCGACGGCGAGCGCGAGGCGCTGCGGCACGCGTTCCTGCGCACGCTGCCGGCGGATGCGGACCTGTGGCTCTTCGGCTATGGCTCGCTGATGTGGGACCCGGGCTTTCACTTCACCGAGGTGCGCTGCGCGACGCTGGCCGGCTGGCAGCGGCGCTTCGCCTACCGGATCACCAGCGGCCGCGGTTCGCCCGAGCAGCCAGCGCTGATGCTCGCGCTCGAGCCGGGTGCCGGCAGCTGCCACGGCCTGGCTTTCCGGATCGAGGCGGCCGCGGTCGAGCACGAGTCGGCGCACATCTGGCGGCGCGAGATGGTGCGCGGCGGCTACCGGCCGACGCTGCTCGCGCTGAGCACGCCGCAGGGCCCCGTGCGCGCGGTGGTCTTCGCCGCCAACCCGCAGCACCCGGAGCACGTCGGCGAGCTGCCGCTGGCCGAGACCGCGGCGATCCTGGCGCGCGCCAGCGGCCCGCTCGGCAGTAACCGCGACTACCTCGAGCAGCTCGCGCAGCAGCTCGAGTGGCTGGGCCTGGCCGACGACTACGTGCAGCGGCTGCGCGCGC
>CAZKCJ010000397.1:0-2282 GCA_964550885.1 uncultured Rubrivivax sp.
TTCGGCCTGCATCACGCCGACCCGACCGTCGAGGATCCCGAGCACCCATGACCGATATGCGCCGCACCCTGCTGTGGGTGATCTTCATGGTGTCGCTGGTGATGCTGTGGGACGCGTGGAACCGCCACAACGGCCAGCCCACCTTCTTCGGCCCCGCGGGCAAGCCGGCGGCGGTGGCTGCCAGCGGCGCGCCGCCGGTCAGCCCGGCAGCGGTGCCGAACGCGAGCCCCGCCGCGGCGAAGGCCACCGCGGCCGCCGCCAGCCAGCCGACCGCGGCGCCAGCGTCCGGCGGCGAGCGCATCACGCTGCACACCGACGTGGTCAAGGCCACCTTCGACAGCATCGGCGGCACGCTGGTGCGGCTCGAACTGCTGGCCTACCAGGACAGCGTGCACCGTCGCTGGTACGAGCCCTTCGTCGCGCTGTTCTCGTCTAGCCCCAAGCCGAAGACGGGCAACGTCGTGCTGTTCGAGCAGGATGCGCGGCGCCTGTACCTCGCGCAGACCGGCGCGATTGCCGCGCAGGGCGGCCTGCAGCTGCCGAACCACCTGACGCCGCTGCACGCGGTGGCCGGCGAGCGCACGCTGCGCGACGGCAGCAACGAGCTGACGCTGCGCTTCGAGTCGCCGGCGGTCGACGGCCTGCGGCTGGTCAAGACCTACACGCTGCGCCGCGGCGACTACGCGATCGGCGTGACCCACGAGTTCTTCAACGACGGCGGCGTGCCGGTGTCGCCACAGCTGTACCTGCAGCTCACCCGCGACGGCAACCCGCCCGAGGGCGAGTCGTCGTTCTACTTCACCTTCACCGGCCCGGCGCTGTACACGGAGGCGACCAAGTTCCGCAAGATCGACTTCAAGGACATCGCCAAGGGCAAGGTCGAGGTGCCGGCCGGTGCCGACGACGGCTGGGTCGCGATGGTGCAGCACTACTTCGCGTCGGCCTGGCTGCTGCCCGAAGGGCAACCGCGCGAGTTCCGGGTGCAGCAGGTCGGCGAGAACCAGTACGCGATCGCGATGGTCGTGCCACTGGGCGAGGTGGCGCCGGGCGCGAGCCGCGCGCTGAAGTCCACCCTGTTCGCCGGCCCGCAGGAGGAGAACAAGCTCGCCGCACTGGCGCCGGGGCTGGAGCTGGTCAAGGACTACGGCTGGTTCACGATCCTGGCCAAGCCGCTGTTCTGGCTGCTGACCCAGCTGCACGCGGTGCTCGGCAATTGGGGCTGGGCGATCGTCGCGCTGGTGGTGCTGCTGAAGGTCGCGTTCTACTGGCTCAACGCCAGCGCCTACCGCTCGATGGCCAAGATGAAGGCGGTCGCGCCGCGGATGACCGAGCTGCGCGAGCGCTACAAGGACAAGCCGCAGCAGATGCAGCAGGAGATGATGCGCATCTACCGCGAAGAGAAGGTCAACCCGCTCGGCGGCTGCCTGCCGATCGCGGTGCAGATGCCGTTCTTCATCGCGCTGTACTGGGTGCTGCTGAGCAGCGTGGAGATGCGCAACGCGCCGTGGATCCTGTGGATCCACGACCTGTCGCAGCCCGACCCGTACTTCATCCTGCCGCTGCTGATGACCGCGTCGACGATGTTCCAGACCTGGCTGAACCCCCGGCCGCCCGACCCGATGCAGGCGCGGATGATGTGGTTCATGCCGCTCGCGTTCTCGGTGATGTTCTTCTTCTTCCCGGCCGGACTGGTGCTGTACTGGCTGACCAACAACCTGCTGTCGATCGCGCAGCAGTGGACGATCAACCGCCGCCTGGGGGTCAACGGCAAGTAGGCCGCCGCCGCGGCGGCCTCACGCGTGCGCGGTCAGGCGTGCCGCCGCGCAAACCCGCGGGGCCGCGTGCGCAATGCCACACGGCCCGGCCGCCAGGCGCTCAACGCGCGCGCGCGGCGGCCGATCCGGCACCAGGGCCGCGCGGGGCTCGCTGTGCCGCGCCGGCCGCCGTTCATGCGGGGCAGGACTCGGCCGTCGCGCCGCCCGGCAGGGCCAGCCAACGCCCTGCGCGAGCCCGCGCGGCGCGACCGACTCGCGGAGCGCAAGCCTCGGAGTCGGTCGAGCGGCCGCTCCGGCGGTCCACCCCGCGCCAGCTGCAGGCCCGCGCGCGCTGATCGGTTGCAGCCGATCGCCGCGGCGGCGCGGCCGCCGGTGCCCAGCGGCTGCGGCCGCAGACGTCGCAGCCAGCGCCCGCGTTGCCAGCGTCGTCGCCGCTTCGGGCTGCGCGCCGCTGCCCCTGGCGCGCGGCGCGCAGCGCCGCACTAGCATCGCCGGCGTGCTGTCGCG
>CAZKCJ010000398.1:0-209 GCA_964550885.1 uncultured Rubrivivax sp.
AGCTGCGCGCTGCCGAGGTTGCGGCCGAGGAACTGCAGCCCGGTCTCCAGCAGCTGGTGGGCCTCGTCGAAGACCACCGCGTCGACGGTGGGCAGCAGCTCGGCGACGCCGGTCTCGCGCAGGCTCAGGTCGGCGAAGAACAGGTGGTGGTTCACCACCACCAGGTCGGCGGCCATCGCGTCGCGCCGCGCCATCATCAAGTGGCAGGC
>CAZKCJ010000398.1:232-2276 GCA_964550885.1 uncultured Rubrivivax sp.
GAACTGCGGGCAATCACTGCCCAGGCAGTTGTCGCGGGTCGAGGTGATCAGCGGCAGCAGCGTCGACCGCTCGTCCAGCCCGCTGACCTCGGCCAGGTCGCCGCTGCGCGTGGACGCGGCCCACTGCTCGACGCGCGCGAGCAGCCGCAGCGACTGGCGGTCGGGCAGGATCGCGCTGTGCCGCGCCTGCTCCAGCCGGTGGCGGCACAGGTAGCTGGCGCGGCCCTTGAGCAGCGCGCTGCGCAGCGGCAGCCCCAGCGCCTCGGCCAGCCACGGCAGGTCGCGCAGGAACAGCTGGTCCTGCAGCGCCTTGGTCGCGGTGCTGACCAGTGCGCGCTGCCCCGACAGCAGCAGCGGCACCAGGTACGCGAAGGTCTTGCCGACCCCGGTGCCGGCTTCGGCGACCAACGCGCCGCGCTGCTGCAGCGCGGCCGCGACCTGCAGCGCGAACTCGCGCTGCACCGCGCGCTGCACGAAGGCGGGATCGCTGCGCGCGAGCGCGCCGTCGTCGGCGAAGGCCGCCGCCACCCGCGCCGCGAGCGCGTCGGGCGCCGCGGCCTTCAAGCCGGGGCCGGCGGCTCGAGCTCGCCCTCGAGGTGGACGATCCGGTCGCGCAGCAGCAGCCGGCGCTTCTTCAGCCGCCGCAGCGCGAGGTCGTCGTGCGGCACGGTGCCGACGAGGCGGTCGATCAGATCGTCTAGATCCGCGTGCTCGATCCGCAGCTCGATCAACTGCCGCTCCAGCGAGTGCAAGTTGTCATCAATTCGCGGACTGTCGTCCATGGGGCGGAGTTTATAGTCGCCGCCGTGAACGCGCCAGCCTTCGGCTACCGGCTCCATGCGGCCACCGGTCTGCACCGCGGCGACCGCGCCTACCAGCAGGACCAGGTCGCGTTGCTGCTGCATCCGCGGGCGACCGGCTGCGCGCTCGGCATCGTCGCCGACGGCATGGGCGGCAAGAGCGGCGGGCGCAAGGCGGCCGACCAGGTAATGCTGACCGCGCGCCAGACCTTCGAGCGCTACGCGCCGGGCAGCGACGACGCCACCGCGACGCTGCGCCAGCTGGTGACCGAGGCGCACCTGATGATCAAGCTGACCGCGATCACCACCGAGGAAGAGCCGCACAGCACGCTGGCCGCGTTCCTGATGGATCCGGACGGCACGGTCGCGGTCGCCCACGCCGGCGATTCGCGCGTGTACCACTTCCGCGGCGCGCAGATGCTGATGCGCACGCTCGACCACAGCTTCGTGCAGCGGCTGGTCGAGGAGGGACGGCTGAGCGAGGAGGAGGCTGCGACCCATCCGCAGGCCAACCTGCTGATCGGCTGCCTCGGCGCGCAGCAGGATCCGCCGATCTCGCTCGCCCAGATCGAGCAGCTGGCGATCGGCGATTCGCTGCTGGCCTGCAGCGACGGCGTCTGGCACTACTTCACGCCGAAGGAGCTGGGCGCGATCCTGCAGGCGCTGCCGCCGCGCGAAGCGAGTGCGATGCTGGTGAACAAGGCGCGCCAGCGCGCCCGCGGCGCCGGCGACAACCTGTCGCTGGTGATCCTGCGGCTCGATCCGCTGGGCTGAGCAGCGGCGCAGCGCGCGGCCAGGTCGCGGCGCCGCGGCCGGCCGGGAGGACACGGGCAAACGCAAGGCCGCGGGCGGCGTGGTCAGCGGCCCGCGCAGCTCATCGACTGGCGCAAGTCACCGGCAGACGCCAGTCACCGCCAGACCCAAGTCATCATCGGCCGGCACGCGTCATCGGCCGCAGCGCGCTGCCGGTTGCAGCGCGATGGCGACCGCTGCAGCTCAGCGCGCTGGCGAAGCCGCTGAAGCCGGCGGCATCGCCGCCGGCGTCGGCAAGGGCGCGGCCGGCCGGCGGCCCTCGGCCGCCTGCTCGGCGTGGCGGCGCTCGACCGCCTCGCGGTGCTCCTGCAGCTCGCGCACGCGCTCGCGCTGCGCGGCCGCGCGCTCGGCGGCCTGCGCGGCCCGCGCCGCCTCGATCTCCGCCGCCGCGGCCGCGGGCTGGCTCCCAGGCGCCGCACGACGCCAGCCGG
>CAZKCJ010000399.1:0-2274 GCA_964550885.1 uncultured Rubrivivax sp.
GCGGACGCTGCGTGCGGCGCGGCGCGGGGTGTAGCTCACCCGGCCGAATATAGGGCAGCGCCCACGCACCGCCGCGGCGCGCCGGCGCCGCTTCAGCCGTGCGCGCGCCGGCGCACGCAGTCCAGGTAGGCCTGGCCGTCGGGTGGCAGGCCGCTGCGCTGCGAGCGCCAGATCATCTCGCCCAGGCACTCCATCACCTCGTGGTGGGCCGCGTGCAGCGACTGCCGCTGCGCGGCCAGCGCCTGCACCAGCGCGCGGATGCCGCTGGGCTGGTCGATCGCCGCCTGTTCGTCGATCGTCAGGTGCATCGACAGATGCAGGAACGGATTCTCGCGGCCGTCGTCGACGCGGTAGCTCTGCTCGAGCGCGGCGGCCTCGTCGGCCAGGGTCGCGTCGTACTCCGGATGCTCGTCGATCCAGCGCGCCGCCTGCGCCTCCAGCGGCAGCAGCGGGCTGCCGGCGCGCAGCTTGCGCCGCACGCCGCAGAAGAAGCGGCGCACGTCGTGCTGCGAGGGCTGGTACACGCGCGCCATTGTGCGCTGCGTTGTGCTGCACGCTGCGGCGCTGGGCACCGCGCGCGGCTGCAATGGCGTCGGCGCTGGCACCGCGCCGCCGCCCTCGGGCTCTGCCCAGGCTCGCTCCTCGCTGGAAGCACGCGCCCGGCTCCAGGCTCACACCTCGTTGGAACAGACTGCCCCTTGACGAAGCCACAGTCGTCCCGCAGATTGCAGCCTTAGCCTTGCTGCTGCCGATGACTGCGTCGCACCGCCCTGCCGCCCTGGCCGGCCGCTTCTATCCGGCGTCGGCGGCGACGCTGCGCGCGCAGCTGCAGACCTATCTGGCCGACGCCCGCAGCGGCGCCGACCGGCTGGCGGCCGCGCCGAAGCTGATCGTCGTGCCGCACGCCGGCTACGTGTACTCGGCGCCGATCGCCGCGCGTGCCTACGCCCGCATCGCCCGCTGGCGCGAGCGCTACCGGCGGGTGGTGCTGCTGGGCCCGACCCACCGGGTCGCGGTGCGCGGGCTGGCCGCGCCGACGGTCGCGGCCTTCGACACCCCGCTCGGGCCGGTGCCGATCGACGCGGCGGCGCTGGCGCGCGTCGACGCGCTGCCGCAGCTGGTGCGCAGCGACGCGGTCCACGCCGACGAGCACGCGCTCGAGGTGCAGCTGCCGTTCCTGCAGGCGGTGCTCGGCCGCTTCACGCTGGTGCCGCTGGCGGTCGGGCACACCGACGCCCAGGCAGTCGCGCAGGTGCTGGAGCAGCTGTGGGGCGGCGACGAGACGCTGGTGGTGATCAGCACCGACCTGTCGCACTACCTCGGCTACGGCCAGGCGCGGATCACCGACGCGCAGACCGTGCGCCAGATCCAGCAGCTCGAGCCGACGCTGAGCCACGAGCAGGCCTGCGGCGCGACGCCGCTGAACGGCGCGCTGCTGGTCGCGCAGCGCCGCAAGCTGGTGCCCGAGCTGCTCGACCTGCGCAACTCCGGCGACACCGCCGGCGACCGCCGGCGCGTGGTCGGCTACGCCGCGCTGGTGTTCACGGCCGCGCCGGGCAGCGCCGCGGTCGAAGACGACGACGAGACCGCCGCTGCCCGCGCCGGCGACCGCATCGGCGACGGCGGCAGTGCCGCCGCCGCTGAAGGTGCCGCGGCCGCTGCCGAACGCGAACCGGGGGGAGCCCTCGGCCCGGCCCTGCTCGCGCGCGCGCACAACGCGATCGCGCAGGCGCTGGGGCAGCGCTGCGTCGCCGAGCCGGCGCACCCGGCGCTGTGGCAGCCCGGCGCGACCTTCGTCACGCTGCAGCGCGACGGCCGGCTGCGCGGCTGCATCGGCCGGCTGCAGGCCGAGCGCGTGCTCGACGAGGACGTGCGCGCCAACGCCCGCGGCGCCGCGTTCCACGACCGCCGCTTCGCGCCGCTGGCCGCGGCCGAGTGGGCCGGGCTGAGCGTCGAGGTATCGCTGCTGACGCCGCTGCAGCCGCTGCCGGTGCGCGACGAGGCCGACGCGATCGCACAACTTCGCCCCGGGGTCGACGGCGTGGTGCTGAGCTACGGCGAGCGGCGCGCGACCTTCTTGCCGCAGGTCTGGGCGCAGCTGCCGCAGCCGGCCGCGTTCGTGCGCGAGCTCAAGCGCAAGGCCGGGCTCGACGCCGGCTTCTGGCACGCGCAGCTGCGCGTCGAGCGCTACCGCGTGCGCAAGTTCGGACCGCAGGCGCGCGCATGAGACACCCTGTGTCAACCCCCGGCCGTTTTGAGCATGGTCTGAAGTCC
>CAZKCJ010000400.1:0-2266 GCA_964550885.1 uncultured Rubrivivax sp.
GACCCCGCCGCGCCCGCGCGGCCCCTTCCCCTAGGAGTACACCGTGAGCGAAGCCATCACCTTCGTCGTCCCCGGCCAGGCCACGTCGCTGTCGCCGGCCGCCCAGAGCCTGCGCGGCAGCGGCGGCGTCGCGGTGCAGGTCGGCGCGCGGCGCGCCGCCGCCGAGCCGCAGCGGCTGACCGCCACGCCCGGCGAGGACGTGGTCGTGCTCGGCATCGTCAACGGCCCGACGCTGGTGCTGCACCCGGCCGCCGCGCGCGACCTGATGCGCGCGCAGGCGGGGCCGGGCACGCGCGCGCCGGCGGCCGACGCGGCGCTGGTCGAGGTGCCGGTGCAGCTGGGCTGGCCGGGGCTCGAGGCCAGCCCGGGCGGCGCGACCCGCGGCTGGCTCGGCCAGGTGCTGCTGGGCACGGTCGAGGTGGTCCGCGGCCTGGTCTTCGACCGCGGCGCGAAGATCGTCGCGTCGGTCGTCACCGCCAAGCTCGACGGCCGCGTCGACCCCGGGGTCTACGCGCTGACGCCGCAGGCGCTGGCGCCGCTGAAGGGCAGCGGCGCCAAGCGCGCGAGCCTGCCGGCCGCGGCCGAGCCGCTGCTGGTGCTGGTGCACGGCACCTTCGTCGACACCGCCAGCACCTTCGCCAAGCTGTGGACGCAGCACCCGCAGGTGCTGCAGCAGCTGTTCGCGCACTATGGCGGCCGGGTCTACGCGCTCGACCACCCGACGCTGACCGCCAGCCCGATCGCCAACGCGCTGACCCTGGTGCGCGCGCTGCCCAAGGGCGCGCGGCTGCACCTGCTGACCCACTCGCGCGGCGGCGTCGTCGCCGAGGTGCTGGCGCGCGCCTGCGCGGGGCCGCTGGCGGCCGCGGAGCTCGAGCTGTTCGCCGGCGACGGCTACGCGGCGCACCGCGCCGAGCTGGGCGAGCTGGTGCAGCAGGCGCAGGCCAAGGCGATCCGGGTCGAGCGCGTGCTGCGCGTGGCCTGCCCGGCGCGCGGCACGCTGCTGGCCAGCGGCCGGCTCGATGCGTACCTGTCGGTGCTGAAGTGGGGGCTGGAGCTGGCCGGGCTGCCGGTGCTGCCCGAGCTGGTCGACTTCCTCGGCGAGGTCGCGGCGCGGCGCACCGAACCGACCGAGCTGCCGGGGCTGGAGGCGATGACGCCCGACAGCCCGGTGGTGCAGTGGCTGAACAGCGGCGGCGAGCCGATCCCCGGGCAGCTGCGCGTGCTCGCCGGCGACATCGAGGGCGACTCGGTCGGCTCGTGGGTGAAGACGCTGCTCGCCGACGCCTTCTACTGGACCGACAACGACCTGGTCGTGCAGACCCGCTCGATGTACGGCGGCGCGCAGCGCCAGCAGGCGGGCGCGAGCTTCGTGCTCGACCGCGGCGCGAAGGTCTCGCACTTCAACTACTTCGCCAACGAGCGCAGCGTGCAGGCGATGCTGGCCGGGCTGACCGAGGCGCAGCCGGCCGACTTCCGGCTGATCGGCCCGCTGTCGTGGGCCGGGCAGGACGCCAGCGGCACCCGCGCGGCGAACGCGATCGCCCGCTCGCGCGGGCCCGACCGCGACGGCCGCCCGGCCGAGGAGCGGCCGGCGGTGGTGGTGCTGCCGGGCATCCTGGGTTCGAACCTGGCGCTGGACGGCAAGCGCATCTGGCTCGGGCTGCGGCTGATCGGCGGGCTGAAGAAGCTGGCCTGGGATCCGGCGACCGCGGCGCGGGTCACGCCCGACGGCGCGATCGGCCTGAGCTACGACGACCTGATCGAGCACCTGGCCGCGACCCACGAGGTGATCGAGTTCGCCTACGACTGGCGCCGGCCGATCGAGGACGAGGCGCGCCGCCTCGGCCAGGCGGTGGCCGCGGCGCTCGAGCGGCGCGACGCCAGCGGCCAGCCTGTGCGGCTGCTCGCGCACTCGATGGGCGGGCTGGTCGCGCGCACGCTGGCGCTCGAGTGCCCCGAGGTCTGGCAGCGGCTGATGGCGCGCGCCGGCGCGCGGCTGCTGATGCTGGGCACGCCCAACGCCGGCTCGTGGGCGCCGATGCAGGTGCTGTCGGGCGACGACACCTTCGGCAACACGCTGGTCGCCTTCGGCGGCCTGTTCGACGACGCCGGCACGCGCGCGGTGATGGCGGCGATGCCCGGCTTCATCCAGCTGCAGGCGGCGCTGACCGACCCGGCGCTGGGCCTGGACCAGGCGGCGACCTGGCAGGCGCTGGTGCCGAGCCGGCCGTCGCGCGGGCGCCTGCCGAGCCTGCCGCCGTCG
>CAZKCJ010000401.1:0-2252 GCA_964550885.1 uncultured Rubrivivax sp.
CGCGCGCGCGCGCCAGGAGGCGGCCGAACTCGCCGCCGCTCGATCGCTGCCCGAGCCGGCGCCGCGCAGCGGTCGGCCGCCGCGCGGCGCCGCGCCACCGCGGCGGCGCTGACCGCCGCCAGGGCTGCATCGGGCGACGCCGATGGACCGCGACGATTTCGTCTCGCTGTTCGAGCAGCTGCCGATCGGCGCGTACCGCTCGAGCCTGGACGGCCGGCAGCTGCGCGCGAACGCGGCGCTGGTGCGGCTGAACGGCTACGCCAGCGAGGCCGAGCTGCTGGCGGCGGTGCACGACATCGGCCGCGAGTGGTACGTCGACCCCGGGCGGCGCGCCGAGTTCAGCCGTCTGATGCAGCGCGACGGCCAGGTGCTCGACTTCGTGTCCGAGGTCTGCCGCCACCGCACCGGCGAGCGCATCTGGGTGCGCGAGAACGCGTACCTGGTCCGCGACGCGGCGGGTGCGCCGCGCTACCACGAAGGCACGGTCGAGGACATCACGCCGCAGCGCCGCGCCGAGCAGGCGGTGCAGGCGAGCGAGCGGCGCTTCCGCGCCTTCGTCGAGCGCTCGCCGGTGCTCACCGTGGTCTGCGACGCGCAGGGCCGCATCAGCTACGTCAGCCCGGCGGCGCTGACGCTGCTGGGGGTGCAGCCGCAGGCGATGGTCGGCACCAGCGTGTTCGACTGGCTCCACCCGGACGAAGTCGCCGGGCTGCACCAGGAGCTCGGGCGGGTGCTCGCGCACACCAACAGCGGCCTGGAGACCACCGGCCGGGTGCGCCAGGCCGACGGCGCCTACCGCTACCTGGCGATGCTCGCCAACGACTACCGCGACGATCCGGCGGTGGCCGGCATCGTCGTCAACGCGCACGACGTGCACGGGCGGGTGCTGGCCGAGGCGGCGCTGCGCCGGCTCAACGTCGAGCTCGAGGTGCGGGTGCGCGAGCGCACCGCCGAGCTGCAGCTGGCGCGCGACGCGGCCGAGTTCGCCAGCCGCAGCAAGTCCGAGCAGCTGGCGCACCTGGGCCAGGCGCTGGGCTCGCCGCTGGATGCGGTGCTCGCGTTCGCGCAGCGGCTCGAGGGCAGCGCGATCCCGCAGGGGGTGCTGCACGCGCTGCGCCGCGCCGGCGAGCGGCTGCGCCGCCAGCTCGACGCGCAGGCGGGGCTGGCCGACGCGGAGGCGGCGGGCGCAGACGCCGCGGTGGTCGCGGTCGGCGCGCTGCTGCAGGCGAGCGTGGCGCAGGCGCAACCGCTGGCGGCGCTGTACGGGGCCCGGGTGGAGGTGGTCATGGGCGCCGACGCGGTCCTGGCCCGGGCCGATCCGCAGGGCCTGCGCGAGGTGCTGCGCCACCTGCTCGCCGACGCGATCGAGGCCGCGCCCGGCGGCACCATCGGCGTGCGGCTCGAGTCGGAGCCGAACGGGGCGATCATCGAGATCGAGCCGGCGGCGCCGGCTGCGCAGGGCCTGGGCCGTCGGTTTGTCGAGCAGCAGCTGGCGCGCTTTGGCGGCGCGCTCGACGAGCACGCACCCGAGGCCGGGCCGCGGCGGCTGCGGCTGCGGCTGCCCGCCGGTGGCGAGCTGCCAGCGGCCGCCGACGCCGGCGCGCCCGAGCTCGGCGCCGCGCGGCTGCTGTACATCGAGGACCACGCGATCAACCGGCTGCTGATGCAGGCGATGATCGAGACCCAGCCGAAGCTGCAGCTGCTGACCGCGGCGCTGCCCGGGCCGGGGCTGGAGCTCGCGCGCAGCGAGCGCCCGGACCTGATCCTGCTGGACATCCGGCTGCCCGACATCGACGGCTACGAGGTGCTGCGCCGGCTGCGCGCCGACCCGGCGACCGCCGCGATCCCGGTGGTCGCGGTCAGCGCCGACGCGATGCCGGCCGACGTGCAGCGCGGGCTTCAGGCCGGCTTCGACGACTACCTGACCAAGCCGATGGACCTGCAGCGACTGCTCGCGACGCTGCGGCGGCTGCTGTAGGCGGCCGCTGCCGGCGCCTGGACGGGCGCGGCCGGGGCGGCCGCGACTGCAGCTGGCCAGGCGGCGGCCGCGGCCGCCCCGGCCGTGCCCGGCCGCGCGCGGCGGCGCCGTGGCGCAATCCCCGTAGCCGGGATCGGCGCGGCCGGCTGCGCCTCAGGTCGCAGGGGCGCCGGCCGATAATGACCGAGCCGGCCCGATCCCGTGGCCGCCGGCCCTCGCGGGCTGAACCTACTTCCGGCAGTTGACCGCTTTGTGCCGCTGGCAAGACCGCATG
>CAZKCJ010000402.1:0-2235 GCA_964550885.1 uncultured Rubrivivax sp.
TGCCATCCGCACCCACCTCGGCGATCCGGACGGCGGGCTCGACGACATGCGGCGCAACATCGACGCCTGGTGGCCGCTGGTCGAAGGCCTGACCTCGGCCGGCAAGGTCGAGGCCATCGTCATGAACGCCTCGGGCTGCGGCGTCACCGTCAAGGAGTACGGCCACGCGCTCGCCCACGACCCCGACTACGCCGAGCGCGCGCGACGGGTCAGCGCGCTGACCCGCGACTTGAGCGAACTGCTGCCCGAGCTGGTGCCGCTGCTTGCGCCGCAGCTGCGCGCGCCGGCGCAGCGCCTGGCCTGGCACGCGCCCTGCACGCTGCAGCACGGCCAGCAGCTGCGCGGCACGGTCGAGCCGCAGCTGCGCGCGCTCGGCTTTCAGGTCGAGGTCGACTCGCTCGAGCCGCACCTGTGCTGCGGCTCCGCCGGCACCTACAGCGTGCTGCAGCGCGGGCTCGCGCACCAGCTGCGCGAGCGCAAGCTCGCCCACCTCGCGCCGCTGCAGGCCGACGCGATCGTGTCGGCCAACATCGGCTGCATCCAGCACCTGCAAGGCGGCACGACCACGCCGGTGCGACACTGGGTCGAGGTGCTGGACGACGCGCTGGCTTGAGCCGCGGCCGCTGCGTGTGCGCGGCGGCGAACGCCGGCCGTGCGCGGCGCAGCCTCAGGCGCCGTGCGCGACCGCCGGCTCGGGCCGTACCCGCAGCGCCCACAGCACGCCGCCGACCAGCAGCGCGATCCCGGCCAGCGTCGGCGGTTCGGGGATGCGGCCGCGCAGCACGAACGCGTAGCTCAGCGCCGAAAGCGTCTCGAACACGATCAGCTGGCCGACCAGCGCGGTCGGGAGCCGCTGGCTCGCCTGGTTCCAGCACAGCGTGCCCAGCCACGACGCGAACAGCCCGAGGGTCAGCGCCAGCGCGACGAAGGCTGCGGGTCGCGGCCCCAGCGGCAGCGGGAACGGGTCGGCGCTGGCCGCGCTCCAGGCCCACCAGCCGAGGCAGCCGGCCAGCGCCAGCGGCAGCGTCGCCAGGCCCTGCGCGGTCGCCCAGGTGCTGCTCGAGCGCTCGCCGCCGCGCGGCTGCGGCGTGCTCGCGCTGTCGGCGTTGGCGTCGGCGTCGGGGTTGCCGTTGACCTTGGCGTCGGCGTCGGCGTCGGTGTCGGCGTTGGCGTTGGCGTTGGCGTTGGTGTTGGTGTTGGTGTTGGTGTTGGTGTTGGTGTTGCCGTTGGCCTTGGCGTCGGTGCGCGCTTGCGACCCAGTGGCGCCGGACGCGGCGGCGGTCGCGCCGGGCGCGCCGACGTTCGCGCGCAGCCAGTCGGCGTTGCGCAGCGGGTACCAGGTCCAGCAGGCCAGCGCGCCCAGCGCCAGCAGCGCGCCGCTGGCGTAGCGGCCGAGGTCGGCCTGCGGGTCGGCGCGCAGCAGCGCCAGCTCGGCGTGGTTGACCAGCGCGATCCCGGCGCCGATCAGCAGCAGCGAAGGCGCGAGCCGCAGCCACGGCAGCCGGCCGTCGCGCTGGTGGTCGCGCAGGTTCGAGCTGATCGCGATCACCACCGGCAAGGTGCCGATGATCATCGTCGGCAGCGCACCACCGGCGCGCTGGATGCTGCTGGCCAGCAGCAGGTAGTAGACGAGGTTGCCGACGATCGCGAGCTTGGTCGCCTCGATCCAGTCGGCGCGGCGCAGCTGCGCGAGCCGCGAGCGGTCCAGCCAGGCGAGCGGCACGCAGATCAGCCCGAAGGCGAGGTAGCGGCCGAAGGACAGCAGCGCCGCCGGGTACTCGGGCAGCAGCAGCGGCGCGACGAACACCAGCCCCCACATCAGGCCGGCGGCCAGCGCGAACAGGGTGCCGATGCTCATGATCCGCAGGGTGACGAAGGACCCGCGGATGCTAGGTGCGCGGCCGCGGCGGCGCGGCGCGGGGGCCATCGGCGGGCTGACGCGCGCAGTCGGGGGTCAGCGGCGGCGCGCGCTGGCGGCACGGCGATCGGGAACGCGGGGCCGCTGCCACCGGCACCGCCGCCGGCGCCACCAGCCGGCCGCACCAACCCGCCGGACGAACCCGATCTGCCAACCCGCTGCACCAGCCCGCTGCACCAGCCCGCTGCACCAGCCCGCTGCACCAGCCCGCTGCCTCAGCTCGCGGGCCGACCCGATGGGCGGGGATTCGGGCAGCGGCTAGACCGAACTTTGACCGCTGAACGCGCCGCAGAGCAAGCATCGGCGCGGGTTTGCGG
>CAZKCJ010000403.1:0-2202 GCA_964550885.1 uncultured Rubrivivax sp.
GGCGGCTGCGCCAGCAGCGTGCGCGTCGGGCGCGGCGGCGGCAGCCGGCGTCGCCGCGGCGGGTGCGGTGGTGGTGGGCGCGAGCGCGCGCGCCGCAGCGGGCCGAGGCGCGGCGTTCGCTGGCGGCAGGTCGGCCGCAGGTGCGCCCGGTCCAGTTGCGCCGAACGGCGCCGGCGCGCCGGGCAAGTCGCGGCCGCCGGGGGGCGCGAGCCGGTCGGTCGATTGGCCTGGGCCGTCTGCGCCCGGCAGGTCGGAGCGCCCGGGCGAGCCGATCGGGCTGAGCGCCGGCAGCGCGGTCCGCAGCCGCATCGCCGGGAGTGCGGACGGCTCGTCGTTGGCGGCGCTGCCGGCCGGGGAGCGGGCGGCGGACGGCGGCGCGATCGGCCGGGCAATGGCTGGCGCCGGTGCATCCAGGTCGAACAGCTCCTGCGCCGCGTCGAAGACCTCGCTGCAGCGGCCGCAGCGGACCCAGCCGTTGCAGACCTTCAGCTGGTCGGGCACGACCCGGAAGACCGTGCCGCAGGCCGGACAGCGGGTGGCCAGGCTCATCGCGCGGGCGTCCTCGTCAGTCGCCGGCGCTGCTCCCGCCCGGGCGCCGGCCGGTCAGCAGGATCCAGTCTTCGAGTTGCGCCTGCACGCGCAGCGCTAGCCACGGCGCGTAGGCGGCGCGCAGCTCGTCGGCCTGGCGCGCGAGCACGCCGGCGAGCACCAGCTGCCCGCCGGCTGCGAGGTGGCCGGCCAGCAGCGGCGCCAGCAGCACCAGCGGCTTGGCCAGGATGTTCGCGAGCACGACTTCGTAGCTGCCGGCCGCGTCTTCGGGCGGGCCGGCCTGGAGTTCGACCCGGTTGGCCGCGGCGTTAGCGCGGGTGGCCTGCACCGCCACCGGGTCGAGGTCGACCGCGCTGACCGCGGCGGCACCGTGCAGCGCGGCCGCGAGCGCGAGGATGCCCGAGCCGCAGCCGTAGTCGAGCACCCGCGCCGGCGCGCGGGCCCAAGTGTCGGCCTGCGCGACGATCCAGCGCAGGCACAGCAGCGTGGTCGGGTGGGTGCCGGTGCCGAAGGCGAGCCCCGGGTCGAGCCGGATCACGCGGCTGGCCGCCGCCGGCACCTGATGCCAGCTCGGCACGATCCAGAAGCCAGCGCTCACCTCGATCGGCTCGAACTGCGCCTGGCTGGCGCGCACCCAGTCGTTCGCCGGCACCGGGCGCAGCGCCTGGACCTGCAGGCCCGCCGCCCACGGCTGCGCGAGCAGCAGGGTCGCGGCGGCAGTGGCCTGCTCGTCGCTGGCGAACAGCGCGCTCAGGCTCGATCGCCGCCAGCCGGCGCGCGGCGCGGCCAGGCCGGGCTCGCCGAACAGCGGCTCCTCGGCGCTGGCGCCGGCCTGCGCGTCGGTGACCGACACGGCGAGCGCGCCGAGCTCGTCGGCCAGCGCGTCGCTGGCGGCCTCGACCAGCGCCTCGGGCGCGAGCAGCACCAGCTCGACCAAGCCGCTGTCACCGGGCGCCGGATCGCTGCTCGTGGCGGCGGCAGCGTGCACCGCCAGCGCCGGCGGGGCTGCGGCGCGCTCAGTGCGCTTGCGCGCGGCCATTGCGGGGAACCGCCCGTGCGGTGCGGGCTGCAGCGCCGCGGCCGCTGCCAGCCGCGCCCGGCTTCACCGCCGGTGCTGGCTGAGCCAGCGGTCGAGGTAGTGGATGTCGGTGCCGCCTTCGGCGAACTTGGCGTCGACCAGCAGCTCCAGGTGCAGCGGGATGTTGGTCTTGATGCCCTCGACCACCATCTCCGACAGCGCCGCGTGCATCCGCGTGAGCGCCTGCGCGCGGGTGTCGGCGTGGGCGATCACCTTGCCGATCATCGAGTCGTAGTTCGGCGGCACGAAGTAGTTGGTGTACGCGTGCGAGTCGACGCGCACGCCGGGCCCGCCCGGCGGGTGCCAGTGGGTGATGCGCCCGGGCGACGGCACGAAGCTGTACGGGTCCTCGGCGTTGATCCGGCACTCGACCGCGTGGCCGCGCATCTGCACCTGGCGCTGGGTGAACGGCAGCTTCTCGCCGGCGGCGATCCGGATCTGCTGCTGCACGATGTCCACCCCGGTGACCAGCTCGGTGACCGGGTGCTCGACCTGCACCCGGGTGTTCATCTCGATGAAGTAGAACTCGCCGCTCTCGTACAGGAACTCGAAGGTGCCGGCGCCGCGGTAGCCGA
>CAZKCJ010000404.1:0-2192 GCA_964550885.1 uncultured Rubrivivax sp.
GATGACCGGGTTCGAATGGATCACTTCTATATCATTGAACGCAACTTAGTATGAGCCGACCGAGGCGGTACGTGCGCAGCTCAAGGCGGCGCAGGCGCAGCAGGCGGCTGCCGGCTGACGGCAGCGCCGCTGGTCGGCGGCTGCTGCGCGGGCGCGGCGGCGTCGCGCGCTGGCGCCGGCAAGCGGGTCGTGACCGGCGCGGCGTCGCGCAGCGTGGTGCGCAGCGCGCTGCCGTCGGCGGCGGCGAAGTGCAGCTCGAACGTGACGCTCGCGCCCGGCTGCACGGTGTCGAAGATCGGCCGGCTGTCGTCGGGGGGCAGCGCGTTGCCGTCGGCGCGCAGCAGCGCGAAGGCGTCGCGCGCGTTCACCGTCTGCGCCGCGTCGCCACCGACGGTCACCCGCACCCGCAGCACGATGCCGCCGCCTTCGGGGCGCCGCAAGTCCAGCAGCTGCACGTCGGTGCCTGCAGCGGCCGCAGTGGCCGCGGGCGGCTGCCGGCTGGTCGGCGCGGCGATCGGGCCGCCGGCCGCGGGCGGCGGCGCGTCGGTGGGCGCGGCAGTCGCGCCGGCAGCAGGCGGCTTTGCATCCGTGGTCGCGGCGGCATCGGGCGCGCGGGCTGCGGCCGATGGGGTCGCGGCGCTCGGACCGGGGGAGGGTGGCGACGGACCGCTTGCCGACCGCCGGGCGGCGACGCCCGCCACCACCACCGCCGCCGCTGCCGCGGCGGCGAGCCACGGCGTGCGCGCGCGCACCCGGTTGCCGACGGCCCTGCGACCGACCGCGCCTCGGCTGACCGCGCCCGGGCTGACCGCGCTGCCGAGCTGCTCGACCGCCGCGGGCTGCTCGCCTGCCGCTGCCGGCTGCAGCACCGCGCGTACCGCGTCGAGCAGCATGCCGGCGTTGGCCGGCGGCTGCGCGCTGCCAAGGTCCTGCAGGTCGGCGGCCTGCACGCTGCGAAAGCCCAGCGGCGGCAGCACCGGATCGATCAGCACCGGCACCAGCACGCCGCGGCGGCGCGCGTCGTCGGCCTCCTCGGCGACGAAGTCCGACGCGACCGACGCGTGCGACCAGGCGACGATCACGCAGCGTGCGTCGGTGAGCGCTTGCCCGATCGACTCGCGCCAGGTCTTGCCCGGCGGGATCTCGCGATCCCAGAACACCGACAGCGCCTGCGCCTCGAGCAGCGCGACCAGCACGCGGATGCGCGCCTCGTCCTCGCGCGCGTAGCTGACGAAAACCTGGTCCGTCATCGCGCACGCGGTGGCGCTGCCGCTGCGACGCCCCCGGATCAGCGCGCCTGCAGCCGGCGCCGCACCACGGTGTCGTCCACGCGCAGCTGCAGCACCAGGTCGTCGGTGCGGTCGGGGATGTTGAAGCCGACTTCGAAGTCCTCGGCCGAGTCGGGCGCCACCAGGAAGGAGAAGCTGCGCTCGGGTGCGCGCGGCACGCCGGCGGCCACCAGCCTGAAGACCTTGTCGCTGACGACGACGCTGCCCTTGGGCGCGGCCTGCACCCGCAGCCGCAGCTTCACGCCGGTCTTGTCGCCGCGCTTGAGCTCGAGGCCGAGCACGGTGACGGTGCCGCCCGGGACCTCGATCGCTTCGTTCGGCCGCAGCGGGCTCAGGTCCTGCGCGCGCAGCGGCGCTGCCGCCGCAGCCGCCGCCGCGCCGGCCAGCGCGAGCCAGTGTCGACGCGTGCTGCGTGAATCCATTGGGGCAAGTGCCATCGGATCCTCCGTCGTCGTGCCCGCGCGGGCGCCGGGCGACAAGGATGCCTCAGCCGCGTGCAAAGGTCGAGTCCGGCGCGGCGGCGGCTTCGCGCCGGGGTGCGCCCGGCGGCGACGCGGTCGTCGGCTTGCCGCGGGCGATGGCCGCCGGCTGGGCACGCGGCGCGGCCGGCGCACGCCCGGCGCGCACATCGACCGGTTGCGCACCGCGCGCCGCTGCCGACACCTGGGCATTCATCCGCTGGCCGCGAGCCGTGCTGTCGGGGCCAGCCCGTAGGCGCCGCCGCCGGCGCCGTATCGATAATGCCGGCCGTGGCGAGCGTGGACGGGACTTCGACGCGGGGGCTGGCGGGGTGGGCGGGCAGCGGCTCGGGCAGCGGCTCGGGCGGCTGCCCGGTGCGCGTGCCGGCCGGCGGCGGCGCCGCGGCACCGGGCGGGGCCTGCGTCCGCCGCGCCCGCCGCGCAG
>CAZKCJ010000405.1:0-2185 GCA_964550885.1 uncultured Rubrivivax sp.
CTGCCTGCCCGGCTGGACTTCGGCGGCAGCTGCCGGCCCGAGCACAGCCTGGCCACGCGCCGCGCGCGCGCCGAAGGCCGCACCACGATCCGCTACACCGTCGACGCCAGCGGCGCAGTCGTCGACGCCAGCGTCGAGCACTCGGCCGGCGTGTCGCGCGCGCACCAGCTGCTCGACCGCTACGCGCTCGACGCGGTGCGCAACTGCAAGGGCGCGCCGGCGACGGTCGACGGCAGGCCCGAGCGATACTCGGGCCGGGTCGAGTTCGTCTGGCGGATCGAGGATTGATCCCGCCGACGGGCTCGCCGCCGAGCCGACCGGTGCGCGCCGCCGCCGGCCGCCGCCGGCTTACCCTGACACCTGCCCGATGAGCCTGCATCCGCCCTTGCCCGAGCGCATCGCCACCGCGCTGCGCCTGATCGCCGCCGCCGCCGCGCTGCTCGCGCTGGCCGCCGCCGGCCACGCGCAGCCGGCGGCCGCGATCGCGACCGAAACCGTCGCCAACCCCTACGGGCTGCAGGCGCTGTGGCGGCAGGGCGACTGGATCACGCGCGGCACGCTGCTGGTGATGGTCGTGATGAGCGTGGGCAGCTGGTACGTGATCGTCGCCAAGGTGTGGGAGCAGCACGTGCTGCTGCGCAGCGCCGCGGCCGCGGCGCGCAGCTTCTGGGCCGCCGGGTCGGTGCCGGCGGGCATCGCCGCGCTCGACGAGGCCAGCGCCTTTCGCTTCATCGCGCAGCGCGCGCAGGCCGCCAGCGAGCAGCACGACGGCGCGCGCATCGGCCAGCTGGACGCGCACGCCTGGGTCGCGCTGAGCGTGCAGCGCGCGGTCGACACGATCCACGGCCGGCTGCAGGGCGGGCTCGCGTTCCTGGCCACCGTCGGCTCGACCGCGCCCTTCGTCGGCCTGTTCGGCACCGTCTGGGGCATCTACCACGCGCTGACCGCGATCGGCGTCAGCGGCCAGGCGTCGATCGACAAGGTCGCCGGCCCGGTGGGCGAGGCGCTGATCATGACCGCGTTCGGGCTGGCGGCCGCGGTGCCGGCGGTGATCGGCTACAACTGGCTGCTGCGCCGCAACCGCGCGGTGATGGAGCAGGTGCGCGCATTCGGCAACGACGTGCACGACCTGCTGGTGGCCGGGCGGCGCGCCGGCTGAAGCCCACGACCCCGGCCCTGCGTCATGGCGCTGAGCTTTGCCCACCTCGACGCCGACGACGCGGCGATGAACGCGACCATCAACACCACGCCGCTGGTCGACGTGATGCTGGTGCTGCTGATCATCTTCCTGATCACGATCCCGGTGGTCACCGCGAGCGTGCCGCTCGAGCTGCCGAAGGAGCGCAACCTGCCGACCCAGACCCGGCCCGAGAACATCGTGCTCGCGGTCACCCGCGACGGCCAGCTGTACTGGGGCCTGCGGCCGGTGGCCGACATCGAGACCCTGGTCGCGCGGCTGAAGGCCGAAGCAGTGAAGGACCCGCAGCCCGAAGTGCACATCCGCGCCGACGCCGACGTGCGCTACGCCAGCGTCGGGCGCGTGGTCGTCGCCGCGCAGCGCGCGGGCATCCTGAAGCTGGGCTTCATCACCGAGCCGCCGCCGGCCGGTGCCGCCGACGCCGGAGCGCCGCCGTGGCGATGAGCGTGGGCACCGACGTCGACGCCGGCGAGCCGATGCTCGAGGTGAACATGACGCCGCTGATCGACGTCATGCTGGTGCTGCTGATCATGCTGATCATCACCATCCCGATCCAGACCCACGCGGTCAAGCTGAACCTGCCGACGCCGCAGCAGGCACCACCACAGCCGCCGCCGGTGGTGCGCATCGACATCGACTTCGACGGCACGATCGGCTGGAACGGTGAGCCCGTCGCCGACCGCGCCGAGCTCGACGCGCGGCTGGCCGCGGCCGCCGCGCAGCCGCTGCAGCCCGAGCTGCACCTGCGGCCGAACCCGCTGGTCAGCTACCGCGTGGTGGCGATGATCCTGGCCAGCGCGCAGCGGCTGGGCGTCACCCGGATCGGCATCGTCGGCAACGAGCCGTTGCGGTGAAGGCGGCGACGACCCTCGCGCAGGCGCCGGCCGCAGGCCCGCGCGCGCGCTGGCGCAGGCACCCGCGCGCCGCCGATGCTGCCACCGGCGGCCGGCGTCGCGGCCGCGGCCTGGCGCCGGCCCTCGCCGCCGC
>CAZKCJ010000406.1:0-1908 GCA_964550885.1 uncultured Rubrivivax sp.
CTGGTGGCCACCGCCGGCAACACGCTCGGCGGCGCGATCAACTGGTGGCTGGGCTTCGGCGCCGAGCGCGCGTACGCGCACGTGCGCCGCCGCCAGCGCGCGCAGCTGCAGGCGCTGCAGTGGCTGCGCCGCTTCGGGCCCAAGGCCTGCGTGCTGTCGTTCCTGCCGGTGATCGGCGATCCGCTGAGCGCGGTCGCCGGCTGGCTGCGGCTGCCGTTCTGGCGCTGCGTCGGCTGGATGGCGCTGGGCAAGTTCGTGCGCTACGTGGTGATGACCGCGGCGCTGCTGTGGGTCTTCCCGGGGCGCCTGCAGCTCTGATCGGCGCGCGCCGCACCGGGCGGCGGCGCCGCTGCATCGCCGACAATCGCCACCCCGCGATGACCGCTGCGGCCGGGCATCGGTGACGCCGGGCCGCAGCTCTGCCCCGATGCCCGCGACCCCCGCCTACAACGAGTTGAGCCGCACCTGGCTGCAGCTGCACCACCTGGGCCACCTGCAGGCGATCGCCGGCTGGGACGAGGCCGCGTACATGCCGCCGAAGAGCGCGGATGCGCGCGCCGCGGCGCTGGCCGAGATGGCGGCGCTGCTGCACCGCATCCGCACCGAGCCGACGCTCGCGGCGACGCTGGCGCGCGCGCGGCAGGAGCCGCTGGACGCGCTGCAGCAGGCGAACCTGCGCGAGATCGAGCGCGACTGGCGCCAGGCCAACGCGCTGCCGCCGGCGCTGGTGCAGCAGTACCAGCTCGCCGCGTCGCGCTGCGAGCACGCGTGGCGCACGCAGCGGCCGGCCAACGACTGGGCCGGCTTCCTCGTCAACTTCCGGCCGCTGCTCGAGCTGGCGCGCGCGCAGGCCGAGCACTTGTCGCAGGCCCAGGGGCTGTCGCGCTACGACGCGCTGCTCGACGCGTTCGAGCCGGGCATGCGCAGCGCCACCGTCGACGCGCTGTTCGCCGACCTGCGGCAGTGGCTGCCCGGGCTGATCGCGCAGGTCGTGCAGCGGCAGGCGGCCGAGCCGGCGGTCGTGCCGCTCGGCCCGTTCCCGGTGGCCGCGCAGCAGCGGCTGTGCGAGCGCGTGATCGCGCTGCTCGGCTTCGACTTCGACGCCGGCCGGCTGGACGTCAGCACCCACCCGTTCTGCGGCGGCGTGCCCGAGGACGTGCGCATGACCACCCGCTTTCGCGACGACGACTTCCTCGCCGCGCTGATGGGCGCGGTGCACGAGACCGGCCACGGCCGCTACGAGCAGAATCTGCCGCGCGCCTGGCTCGGCCAGCCGGTGGCCGAGGCGCGCTCGATGGCGGTGCACGAGAGCTGCAGCCTCGCGTTCGAGATGCAGCTGGGCGCGCACCCGGGCTTCGTCGCACGGCTCGCGCCGCTGCTGGTGCAGGCCTTCGGCGCGCAGCCGGCGTTCGCGCCGGACAACCTGCAGCGGCTGCTGACCCGGGTCAAGCCGGGCCTGATCCGGGTCGACGCCGATGAGCTCAGTTACCCCGCGCACGTGATCCTGCGCTACGAGATCGAGCGCGCGCTGATCGAGGGCGCGGTCGAGGCCGAGGACATCCCGGCGCTGTGGGACGCGAAGGCGCAGCAGCTGCTGGGGCTGGACACCCGCGGCAACTACCGCGACGGGCCGCTGCAGGACGTGCACTGGCCCGAAGGCCTGTTCGGCTACTTCCCGTGCTACACGCTGGGCGCGCTGCTGGCCGCGCAGTGGTTCGCGGCGATCCGTCGCGCGCACCCGGACCTGGACGCGCGGCTCGAGGCGGGCGACTTCGCGCCGGTGTTCGACTGGCTGCGCGAGCACGTCTGGAGCCAGGGCAGCCGCTGGACCACCGACGAGCTGGTGCAGCGCGCCAGCGGCGAGCCGCTGAACCCGGCGCACCTGCGCGCGCACCTCGAGGCGCGGTA
>CAZKCJ010000406.1:1918-2162 GCA_964550885.1 uncultured Rubrivivax sp.
ACGCCGCGGCCGCGTAGCGCTCGCGCACTGGTCGGCGCGGGCGCGGCTACCGCCGGGGCTGCGGCCGCCGCACGGCGCCGGTCACTGGATGCCGTTGCGGCCGGCGGCGCTGAAGCAGGTCGAGCCCGGCTGGTCGGGGCAGATCACCACGTAGGTCGCGCGCTTGCCGCAGCCGGTCGCGCCGATCGTGTACTCGGCGCGCTCGATGCCGAAGCGAAACGACAGCGGCTGCAGCGTCTCGCGT
>CAZKCJ010000407.1:0-2154 GCA_964550885.1 uncultured Rubrivivax sp.
GCGGCGGCTGCACCGGCGCCTCGCCGCCGAGGAGTCGCCGGTTCGGCCCGAGGCCGGCGCCGGCCGCGGCGCCGGCCGCGGCGCCGGCCGTGGCGACGGCGCACCCGCCGACGGTTGAGCGCGCGCGCATGCGCGGCGCCCGCCGGCGCGCGCCGCGTCACTGCCGCAGCGTGCGCGACAGCAGCAGCACCGGCAGCATGCCGACCGCGACGATCGCCAGCGACGGCAGCGCGGCCTCGCCCAGCCGCTCGTCGCGCGCCAGGTTGTAGGCGACCACCGCCAGCGTGTCGCTGCCGAAGGGGCGCAGCACCAGCGTCGCCGGCAGCTCCTTCATCGCGTCGACGAACACCAGCAGCGCCGCCGCCGCCGCCGAGCGCCGCAGCAGCGGCAGGTGCACGCGGCCGATCAGCCGCAGCGGCCCGGCGCCCAGCAGCCGCGCGCTCTCGTCGATGCTGGTCGGCACCCGCGCCAGCCCGGCCTGCACCGACTGCTGCGCGACCGCGGTGAAGCGCACCAGGTACGCCCAGATCACCCCGAGCGCGGTGCCGGTGACCGCCGCGACCCAGCCGACCTGCGGCCAGCGCTGCTGCAGCCAGCCCAGCGGCAGCAGCAGGCCGACTGCGATCACCGCGCCCGGCACCGCGTAGCCCAGGCCGACCAGCCGCCCGAGCAGCGCCAGCAGCCGCCCGGCCCGGCCGTGGCGCAGCACCAGCGCCAGCGCCAGCGCGATCGCCGCGGCCAGCAGGGCCGCGCCGCCGGCCAGCCGCAGGCTGGCGGCGCCCCAGTCGACGAAGCGCGCCAGCGGCAGCCCCAGTTCGGCGTTGCCGGCCTCGGCCCATAGCATCCGCAGCAGCCAGGCCACCGGCAGCACGAAGCCGAAGGCCACCGGCAGCGTGCACAGCGCGACAGCGGCGGCGGCGGCGCGGCCGCGCAGGCGCAGCGGCCGCGCGTCGGCGCGCTGCGTCGGGCGGCTGGCCGCGTAGCGCAGCCGCGCCTGCGCGCGCTGCTCGGCCGCCAGCAGCAGCGCCACCGCCAGCAGCAGCAGCGAGGCCAGCTGCGCCGAGGCGATCCGGTCGTCCATCACCAGCCAGGCCTTCAGGATGCCGGTGGACAGCGTGCTCAGCCCGAAATACGCGCCCACGCCGTAGTCGGCCAGCGTCTCCATCAGCGCCAGCGCGACCCCGGCGGCGACCGCCGGGCGCGCCAGCGGCAGCGCCACCCGCAGCACCCGCCGGCGCGTGCCGGCGCCCAGCAGCCGCGCCGCCTCCATCATCTGCACGCCGCGCTCGGCCAGCGCGGTGCGGGTCAGCAGGTAGACGTACGGATACAGGCACAGCACGAACAGGATCACCGCGCCCCACAGGCTGCGCAGGTCGGGCCAGGCCGCCGCCGCCAGCCCGAGCCGCAGCCGCAGCGCGGTCGGCAGCACGCCGGCGGGCTGCAGCGCGTCGGTCCACGCGTAGGCCAGCACGTAGGCCGGCATCGCCAGCGGCAGCAGCAGCGCCCACTCGAAGCCGCGCCGGCCGGGGAAGTCGAACAGGGTGACCGCGGCGGCGGTCGCGGTGCCCAGCAGCATCGTGCCCAGCGCGACGCCGACCGCGAGCACCGCGGTCTGCACCAGGTAGTCGCCGAGCACGGTGCCCGCCTGGTGGCGCAGGGTCGCGGCCGAGCCGGCGTCGAAGGCCAGCCAGGCGCCGAGCACGCCCAGCACCGGCAGCGCCAGCGCCGCGCAGACCAGCGTCAGCAGCGCGCGCATCGCGGGCGCGTCAGCGGCGGCAGCCCCGCGCGCGGGCCGCCGCAAGCGGCCGCGGGCGCGTCGGCGCGCAGCGCCCTGCTTCGTGCCGGCGGCGAGCGCTGCCGATTGCCATCGGCTGATTATGATCGGCCGATGTTCCTGAGCCTGGAGTCGGTCAGCGTGCGCTACGCCGGCAGCCGCGCGGACCAGGCGGCGGTGCAGCAGCTGACGCTGGGTCTGGCGCAGGGGCAGATCGGCGTGCTGCTCGGGCCATCGGGCTGCGGCAAGACGACGCTGCTGCGCGCGGTGGCCGGGTTGGAGCCGCTGGCCAGCGGCCGGCTGCGGATGGACGGCCAGCTGCTGGCCGACCCCGCCGCCGGCGTCGCGGTGCCGCCCGAGCAGCGGCGCATCGGCATGGT
>CAZKCJ010000408.1:0-2145 GCA_964550885.1 uncultured Rubrivivax sp.
GCACAGCGCAGCCAGCTCGCGCTGCAGCTGCAGGGCACGCTGCTCGGTGCGGACGCGTCCGCCTGGAGCGGCTGGCGCGGCCAGGTGCTGAGCGCGCAGCTGCGCGGCGACGCCGCGGCGGCCGCGCCCTGGCTCGAGCTGGACCCCTTCGCCCTCGAGGGCCACTGGGCCGACGGCCCGCCGCGGATCGAGGCCAGGACGGGGCGTGCGCGGCTGCTCGACGCCACGCTCGCCTGGGAGCGGATCGCGCTGCGCGCAGCGGCGGACGGCCAGCCGGCGCAGGTCGACATCGACGCGCGGCTGGAGCCGCTGGACGTGGCGCCGCTGCTGGCCCGCGCCCAGCCGGCCTTCGGCTGGGGCGGCGACCTGCGGCTGGGCGGTCACCTGCAGGTGCGCAGCACGCCGGCGGTGAGCGTCGACCTCGTGCTCGAACGCAGCGCCGGCGACCTGACCGTCACCGACGAGGGCGGCACGCGCCGCCTGGGCCTGAGCGACCTGCGCCTGGGCGTGAACGCCGACGACGGCGTGTGGAGCTTCACCGCCGCGCTCGCCGGCAGCACGCTCGGCCGCGCCGCCGGCGCGCTGGTGGTGCGCACCACGCCCGAAGCCACGTGGCCCGACGCCAACGCACCGGCCGAAGGCGTGCTCGAGCTGCAGATCGCCGACCTCGGCGTGTGGGGCCCGTGGCTGCCGCCGGGCTGGCGGCTGACCGGCGCGATGCACGCGAGCGCGGCGATGGGTGGACGCTTCGGCGCGCCGCAGCTCACCGGCGAGCTGCGCGGCGACGGCATCGGCGTGCGCAACCTGCTTCAGGGCGTGGACGTGCGCGACGGCGAGCTGCAGATCACGCTGCTCGGCGAGAAGGCGCGGATCGAGAAGTTCGCCGCCAGCGCCGGCAAGGGCCGGCTCGCGCTGCTCGGCGAAGCCGAGCTCGGCATCGCGCCGCGCGCCGAGCTGAAGCTGCAGCTCGAGCAGTTCCAGCTGCTCGGCCGGATCGACCGGCGCATCGTCGCCAGCGGCGACGCGAGGCTGCGGCTGGACCGCGAGACGGTCGCGCTGGACGGCAGCTTCCGCGTCGACGAGGGCCTGATCGACTTCAGCCGCAGCGAGGCCCCGCGCCTGTCGGACGACGTGCAGGTGCTGCGCGACGGCGCCCAGCCCACCGCGCTCGCCGGCGCCGACAGCGAGGCTGCGCGCGCGCGCCGCGAGGCGGTCAGCCTGGACCTGCGCGTCGACCTCGGCGAGCACCTGCGCATCCGCGGCCGCGGGCTCGACGCCGGGCTGCGCGGCGAGCTGCGGCTGACCGCGCCGCGCGGGCGGCTGCACGTCGAGGGCAGCGTGCGCACCGTCGACGGCAGCTACCGCGCCTATCGCCAGCGGCTGGACATCAGCCGCGGCGTGCTGACCTTCAACGGGCCGATTGCCAACCCGCAGCTCGACATCGAGGCGGTGCGGCCGAACCTGGAAGTGCGCGTGGGCGTCACCGTCGGCGGCACCGCGCTGGTGCCGCGGGTGCGGCTGTTCTCCGAGCCCGAGATGTCCGACGCCGAGAAGCTGAGCTGGCTGCTGCGCGGCCACGCGAGCGAAGGGCCGGGCAGCGGCGACGCGGCGCTGCTGCAGGCGGCCGCCGCGGCGCTGCTGGCCGGTGACGAGGAAACGCCGCTGGACCGCCTGTTCGACGTGATCGGCCTGGACGAGTTTTCGATCCGCCCCGGCGACGGCAGCGGCGGCGGCACCGTGGTCTCGATCGGCAAGCAGCTGTCGCAGCGCTGGTACGTCGGCTACGAGCGCGGGCTCAACGCCACCGTCGGCAGCTGGCAGCTGATCTACCGCGTCGCCCAGCGCTTCACCGTGCGCGTGCAGTCGGGCGACAGCAACTCGATCGACCTGATCTGGACCTGGCGCTGGAACTGAGCGCGGCCGCCGCGCGCACCGCGGCGGGCGGATCGGCCTGCATGCCCGAATCGTCGGGCCCTGCCCGCAGTAGGCGACATGCGGATCTGCGGGGCTGGTGCGGCTGGCAGGAATCGAACCTGCGACCCTCTCCTTAGGAGGGAGATGCTCTATCCACTGAGCTACAGCCGCGCAGCGCGATGATCCTACTTCCGGCAGTTGGACGCGCCCGAGTGGGCCGTGATGCGGTGC
>CAZKCJ010000409.1:0-2144 GCA_964550885.1 uncultured Rubrivivax sp.
GCCTGCCGCCGGTGCGCCCGATGCGACGCGCGTTGCCGGCGCCACCGCCGTGCCGGGCGCGGCCGCTGCGCAAGGCTGCGTCGGTGCGGCTGGGGCCGCAGACGCGCCCGGCAGGCTCGCCGCAGACGCGCCCGGCAGGCTCGCCGCTGGCGTCGATGCGGCCGCTGCCGCCGTGTGCGCGGCGGCGAGCGACGCGCCCGGCAGCCTGAACCCGACCGAGGCGCTGATCGCGCAGGTGTGGTCGCGCTGCCTCGGCCGCCCGATCGCGTCGGCCGACGCCAGCTTCGTGCACAGCGGCGGCAGCTCGCTGCTCGCGCTGCGGGTGGCCGCCGAGCTGACGCAGGCCAGCGGCCGACGCGTCGGGCCGGTGGACCTGCTGCGCCACCCGCGCCTGGGCGACCTGGCGCTGTGGCTGGCGAGCGCGCCGGCGGCCGACGCGCAGCCGGCGCTGGCCGGTGGCGAGGTCGAGCTGTCGGCGTCGATGGCGTCGCTGGTGCGCGCCAGCGCGCTCGACCCCGGCGGCTCGGCCTACCTGGTGCAGACCGCGCTGCGGCTGCCGGCGGCGCTGCGCCCGGTGGCGCTGCGCCGGGCCTTCGAGCAGCTGGCGCAGCGCCACCCGCTGCTGCGCTGCGCGGTGCAGCTGCAGGGCGAGCAGCTGCGCGCGCGGCTGCGCCCCGCGCTGCCGGCGGGCTGGTGGCGCGAGCATCCGCGGGTCGCGGCCGGGGCCGCGTGGCCGTCCGCCACGGTCTACCGCCCGCTCGACCTCGCGGCCGACGGGCCGATGCGCGTCGACCTGTGGCCGCTGGCCGCGGGCGGCGCGGTGTGCGTGTGGACGGTGCACCACTTCGCGGTCGACGAGGCGGCGATCGACCAGGCGCTGCTCGAGCTGGACCAGCTGCTGCGCGGGCGCACGCTGCCGCCGGTGTACGGCTCGCCGTTCGCGTTCGCGGCGCTGGAGCGCGCCGGCGTCGACCCGGCCGGGCTGCGCGCGCAGGCGGCGCAGGCGGCGGCGGTGCTGGCCGGCGAGCCGCTGCCGCTGCCGGCGCCGCCGCGCCCGGGCGGCGAGCTGCCGCTGGCGCTGCCGCCGGCGCTGCAGCCGGCGCTGCGCGACGCCTGTGCGCGCTGGGGCTGCACGCCGTTCACGCCGCTGCTGGTGGCCTGCGGGCTCGCGCTGCAGCAGGTGTTCGGCGCGGCCTGGCGCTTCGTGCTGACCCCGTTCTCGCGCCGCAGCGAGCCCGAGCTGCTGGAGCCGGTCGGCTACCTGCTCGACCTGCGGCTGGTCGAGGCCGGCGCCCGGCCGGGCGAGGCCCTGGCGGCCACGCTCGCGCGCGTGCACGCGGCGCTGCTGGCCGCGCAGCCGCCGCGCTGGCAGCCGCTGGACGAGCTGGCGCGTGCGGCCGACGCGTTGGCGCCGGGCAGTGCCGCCGGGCTGACCCAGTTCGCGCTCACCTGGCGGGTGGATCCGCTGCGCACCCGCCACCTGGGCGGCGCGGCGGTGCAGCCGCTGCCGCTGCCGCAGCGCGACGCGCGCTTCGGCCTGGTGCTGCATCTGGCGCAGGGGCCGCAAGGCATTGGCGCCAGCATCGAGGCGGTGGCCGAGGCGCTGGCCGACGGCCGCGCGCGCGCCTTCGGCGAAGCCTTCGCCGTGCAGCTGGCGCGGGTGTGCGCGCTGGCCGGGCAGCCGCTGGCGGATCGCGCCGCGGGTGCCGCCGCGCCGGACGAACCGGCGGGCGCGGCCGCGCGCAGCGCCGAATCCGCCGCGGCGACGCTCGCTGCGCCTGCGGCCGCCACGCTGGCCGCCGACGCGCAGCTGGTTGCCGCGGCGCGCGCCGCCTGGACCGCGTGCCTGAGCCGCGCGCCGGCCGGAGACGACTCGCACTTCCTGCGCCCGCCTGACGCTGCTCGGCCCGCACGACGCCGCGCGCGTGTGGCTGCTGCTGCCCGGGATGATGGCCAGCGCGGCCAGCATGTTCGAGCTGGCGCAGGCGCTGCACGCGGCGCTGGGCGAGGGCAGCGCGGTGGCGATCGCCAACACCGACGCGATGCTCGCGCTCAGCCCGCAGCCGCCGCGGCTCGCGGCGCTGACCGCGCGGCTGCGCCAGGCGGTGCGAGACCTGGGCGAGCAGCGGCTGGCGGGAATCGCC
>CAZKCJ010000410.1:0-2141 GCA_964550885.1 uncultured Rubrivivax sp.
GAGCGGGACCGAGCCCGTCGACGAGTTCATCGAGGCCCTGCCGGCGAAGCGGGCTGCGGCGGGTCGGGCCGCATCGGGTCGGGCCGCGCCGGGTCGGGCAGCGGCGCAGCCGCCTGCGCCGGATCCGGCTGAGCGTGGTCAGGCATCGCGTCGCGCGCGGCGAAGGCGGGCGGGTGCCGCACCCGGACACTGGTCCCGCGGCACGGCAGCATCGGTGCGCGCCGCCCGCACGGCGCGGCGCTCAGCCATGCTCGAGCAGCCAAGCGTGCAGCGCGGGGGTGCTGGGCGCGATGTACAGCGGCGCGTAGCGGCGCAGCTGCGCGTCGTCGTGCGCGCCGAAGCCGACCGCGACCGCGGCGACGCCGGCGTTGGCGGCCAGCTGCAGGTCGTGGGTGGTGTCGCCGATCATCAGCGTGCGCCCGGGCGGCACGCCGAGCTCGGCCATCAGCTCGAACAGCATCCGCGGGTCGGGCTTGCTCGCGGTCTCCTCGGCGGTGCGGGTGGCGTCGAACTGGGGGCCGAGCTGCGCGTAGCTGAGCGCGTCGGCCAGGCCGGCGCGGCTCTTGCCGGTGGCCACCGCGAGCAGGTGGTGGCGCCGGCGCAGCGCCTGCAGCATCGGCCGCGTGCCGTCGAACAGCGTGACCTCGTTCTGCCCGGCCAGGTAGTGGCGGCGGTAGCTGCGGCCGAGCTCGCCGTAGCGCTCCTCGGGCAGCCCGGGCGCGGCGTGGCGCAGCGCGTCGACCAGCCCCAGGCCGATCACGTAGGCGGCGCGCTCGTCGCTGGGCCGGGGCATGCCGACGTCGACACAGGCGCGCTGGATGCACTGCACGATCAGCCGGGTCGAGTCGAACAGGGTGCCGTCCCAGTCGAAGGCGATCAGGTCGAAGCGGCGCACGGCCTGCAGCCCCCGCCTCACAGCGCCTGCAGCAGCGCCGCGCAGGCGGCGGGCAGCGGCGCCTGCAGCAGCACCGGTTCGCCGCTGGCCGGGTGCGCGAACGCGAGCTGCCAGGCGTGCAGGAACATGCGCTCGAAGCGCTGGCCCGGCACCGCGTCACCGCGGACGAGCGCGCGGTTGAGCGCGAAGTCGCCGTACTTCGGGTCGCCGGCGATCGGGTGGCCGCAGTGCGCGAGGTGCACGCGCAGCTGGTGGGTGCGGCCGGTCTGCAGCACCAGCTCGAGCAGCGTGAAGCCGCCGCGCGGCTCGATCCGGCGCACCAGCGTGATCGCGCGCCGCGCCTGCGCGTGCCCGGGCGCGACCACCCGCACCTGGCGCGCGCCGGCGGCGTCGTGGGTCTTGTGCAGCGGCTGGTCGATCACCTTCAGCCGCGCCGGCCAGGCGCCGGTGACCAGCGCGAGGTAGCGCTTGTCGACGCCGCGCTCGCGCAGCCGCTGCTGCAGCGCGGTCAGCGCGCTGCGTTTCTTGGCCAGCAGCAGCACGCCGGAGGTGTCCTTGTCGAGCCGGTGCACCAGCTCGAGGAAGCGCGCCTGCGGCCGCGCGCGGCGCAGCTGCTCGATCACGCCGAAGGCGACGCCGCTGCCGCCGTGCGCGGCCACGCCGGCCGGCTTGTCGACCGCGAGCAGCGCGTCGTCCTCGTACAGCACCGGGAACTCGCGCGCCGGCACCGGCGGCGCGGCCGCGCGCTCGGGCAGCCGCAGCGCCGGCACGAGCACCTCGTCGCCGGCGGCCAGGCGCAGCTCGGCGCCGGCGCGGCCGCGGTTCACGCGCACCTCGCCCGAGCGGATCACCCGGTACACGTGCGACTTGGGCACGCCCTTGAGCGCGCGCAGCAGGTAGTTGTCGAGCCGCTGGCCGGCGCCGTGCTCGTCGACCTGCAGTCGCCGCGCGGCCGCCGGCGTGACCGATGCCGCGCGCGCGGCGCCCGCTGGGTGCGGGGCCGGCGCGACTGGCGTTGCCTGCGCGGCCGCGCAGGCGGCGGCCCCTATAATGCGCGGGCTCACGTTCCGATGTCTCGATGCCTGAGGTGCCGCAGTCTAGCCGGCACGGCAACGCGCACCGCAAGCGGGGCAATCCGGGCGGCCGCGAGCGGCCGCCGACCCAAGGTGACGCAGGGCCCGACGATCGGCGGGCGCGCCGCAGGCCCCAAGCGCCGCGGCCGCCACCGGCGAACCGGCCGCGAACA
>CAZKCJ010000411.1:0-2132 GCA_964550885.1 uncultured Rubrivivax sp.
CACCCAATCGCTGTGGGATCAAGGACTTACGTCTTCGGCAGGCTCAAAGTTCGGATTAGCGCCGCCGGCACGGGGCTTGCGCCGCAGGGTACCCTTGCGCGCACGCCCAGCCAGCACCCACCGATGCCGCCGCCCCCTGCCGTCGACGCCGAGACACGCGCCCCGCTTCATGCCGCCGGTTGCGGCTGCGGGCTGCACCGGCGCCGGCAGCTGTCGCTGGCGCTGCTCGCGCTGGTGACGGGCTGCGCCACCGGCACCGCGCCGGCGCGCGAAGGGGTCGACGTCGGCAAGAAGTCCAGCTTCACCAAGCTGGTGCCGGCGCAGAAGGTGGAGCAGGCGGCCGCGCAGCAGTTCGTGCAGCTGCAGCGCCAGGCCGCGGCCAAGAACGCGCTGGCGCCGCCGGGCGACCCGCAGCTGGTGCGGCTGCAGTACATCGCCGAGCGGCTGATCCCGTTCACGCCGCCGTGGAACGCGCGCGCCAAGCAGTGGCGCTGGGAGGTCAGCCTGATCCGCAGCCCGCAGGTCAACGCCTTCTGCATGCCCGGCGGCAAGATCGCCTTCTTCACCGGCATCCTGCAGCAGCTGCAGCTCGACGACGACGAGGTCGCGATGATCATGGGCCACGAGATGGCGCACGCGCTGCGCGAGCACGCGCGCGAGCGCATCGGCAAGAGCATGGCCACCCGCGGCGCGGTCGAGATCGGCGCGGCGCTGCTCGGCCTGAACGACGCCGGCCGGCTGCTGGCCGGCCTGGGCGAGCAGCTGCTGACGCTGACCTTCAGCCGCGAGGACGAGTCCGAGGCCGACCTGGTCGGCATGGAGCTGGCCGCGCGCGCCGGCTACGACCCGGCGGCCGGGGTCACGCTGTGGCGCAAGATGGGGGCCTACAGCCGCGGCGCGCCGCCGGAGTTCCTGTCCACGCACCCGTCGGGCGCGACCCGGATCCAGGACATCGAGGCCAACCTGCCGCAGGTGCTGCCGCTGTACCGGCGCGCACCGAAGCCGACGCGGCGCTTCGGCCCGCCGCCGCGGGCTTGAAGCCCGGCGCCGGTCGCGCTCACCGGATGCGCGTGCGCCGTCGCCGGCCCGGTGTGGTCGGGCGCGCGGGGCGATGGCCCGCGCCCGCGCCCGCGCCCGCGGCCGGGTCTTGAGCCGCGGCAGCGCCGACGGTCGCGCCGCCGCGCTACGCTGCGCGCATGGACGGGCGGGCGACGGCAGACCGCGCAGCGCGCAAGGCGAGCACGCGCTTTGCGATCGGCGACCACGTGCGCTGGAACTCCGAGGCCGGCCGCGTGTCGGGCACGATCATCGCGATCCACACCGCCGACTTCGACTACAAGGGCCACCGCCACCACGCGTCGCCCGACGACCCGCAGTACGAGATCAAGAGCGACAAGACCGACCACGTCGCCGCGCACCGCGGTCACGTGCTGCAGCGGGTGCGCGGCGCGGGCAGGGCCTGAGCCTGCCGGGCCGCCTGCGCGCGTCCGTCTCGAAGCGCGCCGCGCGAAGGATGAGCCGGTGCCCCTGCCCTTCCACACCGTCGGCCACTCGACCCGCAGCCTCGAGCAGCTGATCGAGCTGCTCGAAGCCGCGCAGATCGGCTGGCTGGCCGACATCCGCACCGTGCCGGCGTCGCGCACCAACCCGCAGTTCAACCGCGAGCCGCTGGCGGCCGCGCTGGCGGCGCGCGCGATCGGCTACGAGCACATCGCTGCGCTGGGCGGGCTGCGCGGCCGGTCGAAGACGGTGCCGCCGGCGGTCAATGCGTACTGGACCAACGACAGCTTCCACCACTACGCCGACTACGCGCTGTCGCCGGGCTTCCGCAGCGCGCTGGACGCGCTGGTCGAGCGCGGCCATCGCCAGCGCTGCGCGCTGATGTGCGCGGAGGCCGTGTGGTGGCGCTGCCACCGGCGCATCGTCGCCGACCACCTGCTGGCCCGCGGCGAGGCGGTCTTCCACCTGATGGCGCCCGGCCGCACCGACCCGGCGCGCCTGACCCCCGGTGCGGTCGTGCAGCCGGACCGCAGCGTGGTTTATCCGGCGCGCTGACCCGAAGCCCTGGCCTCGATCGGCTGCGCGGCGTCCTCATACCAAGTCGCGTTCAAGAGATTAGATATGATGATCGT
>CAZKCJ010000412.1:0-2127 GCA_964550885.1 uncultured Rubrivivax sp.
CCCGTAGGAGGCCGCCAGCAGCACCTCGAAGAACACGAACAGGTTGAACAGGTCGCCGGTCAGGAACGCGCCGTTCACGCCCATCAGCAGCACCTGCAGCAGGCCGTGGAAGCGCGGGCCGGCGCGGTCCCAGCGGGCGATCGAGAACAGCAGCGCGGCCAGGCCGAGCAGCGCGGCAAGCAGCACCATCAGCGCCGACAGCCGGTCGGCGACCAGCACGATGCCGGAGGGCGCGGGCCAGCCGCCCAGCCGATAGACCAGTGCTGCGCCCAGGTCGGCCGCACGCACCAGCGCGGCACTGGCCAGCAGCAGCGCCAGCAGGCTGGCGAGCGCGAGCGCGTGCTTCCACGCGCGCCGCTGCTCGTCGATCAGCATCAGCACCGCGGCGGTCGCCAGCGGCAGCACGATCGGCACCACCGGCAGGTGCTGCTGCCAGCCGTTCATCGTCCAGCCCTGCGCGCGGCGCGCGCCGGCAGCAGCTGGCGGCGACGGCCCGCTGCCTTCATCCGTCGCCCTCGGTGCCGTCGACGTGGTCGGTGCCGGCGAAGCCGCGCGCGGCCAGCAGCACCACCAGCAGCAGCGCGGTCATCGCGAAGCCGATCACGATCGCGGTCAGCACCAGCGCCTGCGGCAGCGGGTCGGCCAGCAGCGCCGGGTCGGGCGGCGGGCCGGCCGGCACGATCGGCGCCGCCAGCGTGCGCAGCCCGCCCATGCTGAAGATGAACAGGTTGACCGCGTAGGACAGCAGCGACAGCCCGATCACCACCTGGAAGGTGCGCGGCCGCAGCAGCAGCCAGGTGCCGCAGCCGGCCAGCAGGCCGATCGCGATCGCGACGATGAGTTCGTTCATCGCGCCGGCCTCACAGTCGGCGCAGCCGGCGGTCGCCGCGCAGCGACTGGTGCGCGAGCGCGATCAGCATCAGCAGCGTCGCCCCCAGCACCAGCGCGAACACGCCCAGGTCGAAGACGAAGGCGCTGGGCAGGTGCACCAGGCCGAGCAGCGGCAACTGCAGGTGCAGCACGTGCGAGCTCAGGAACGGATGCCCGAACCACCAGGCGCCGGCGCCGGTGGCTGCGGCCAGCAGCAGCCCGATCGCCATCCAGCGCACCGGCTGCACGGTCATCCGCGCTTCGAGCCAGCGCGCGCCGCCGGCCATGTACTGCACGATGAAGGCGATCGCCAGCGTCAGGCCGGCGACGAAGCCGCCGCCGGGCAGGTTGTGGCCGCGCAGCAGCAGGTACAGCGCGAGCATCACGGCCACCGGGAACATCAGCCGCATGATCACCCCAGGCACCTGCAGGTCGGCGGCGGCGTCGGCGTCCGAATGGCCGCGCTGCTGCGCCGGCGGCTGCGCGCTGTCGGGCGCCGGACGGAAGCGCCGCAGCAGCGAATACACCGCCACGCCGGCAACCGCCAGCACCGTGATCTCGCCCAGCGTGTCGAAGCCGCGGAAGTCGACCAGGATCACGTTGACGACGTTGGTGCCGCCGCCTTCGGCGTACGCGTGCTCGACGAAGAAGCGGCCGACGCCGGACGCCAGCGGCCGCGTCATCGCGCCCCAGGCCAGCAGCGCCAGCCCGCCGCCGACGCCGGCGGCGAGCACGACGTCGAGCGCGCGCCGGCCCCACGCGGCCGCGCCCGCCGCTGTGGCGGCGTCGGGCTGGCGCGGCGGCAGCCAGCGCAGCCCGATCAGCAACAGTACGGTGGTCACGATCTCTACCAGCAACTGGGTCAGCGCCAGGTCCGGCGCCGAGAACCAGACGAAGCTGATGCACACCGCCAGCCCCGCGCCCCCGGCCAGGATCACCGCGGCCAGCCGGTGGAACTTCGCCTGCACCGCGGCGGCCAGCGCGCAGGCGCCGCCGATCGCCCACACCAGCGCCAGCAGCCCCGCGCTGGCCGACGGCGCGAAGGCCGCGGGGCCCGCGCTGAAGCCGTCGCGTGCGAGCGGCAGCGCGGCGGCGACCAGCGTGATCGCGACCAGCCAGCGCAGCTGCGGCTGCAGCCGGCGCGTGGTCAGCCGCTGCTCGAGCCGGCGCGCGCCGCGGCGCGCCAGGTCGAGCGCGCGCTCGAACAGCGCGCGGCCGTCGATCGGCGGCAGCAGCGGCACGCCTTCGCCGCCGCGG
>CAZKCJ010000413.1:0-2122 GCA_964550885.1 uncultured Rubrivivax sp.
CTCCTCGATGTAGCCCATGCCGCCGTGCACCTGCACGCCCAGGCTCGCGACCTCGATGCTCGACTCGGTGGAGAAGCCCTTGACCAGCGGCACCAGGAACTCGTAGACGGCCTGGTGCTGGCGGCGCATCTGCGCGTCCGGATGCGCGTGCGCGGTGTCGTAAATCGCCGCGGCGGCGAGCGCCAGCGCGCGGCAGCCTTCGGTCAGCGCGCGCATCGTCAGCAGCATGCGCTTCACGTCGGGGTGGTGCACGATCGCCGCCGCGCCCGGCGTCGAGCCGTCGACCGGACGGCTCTGCACGCGCTCCTGCGCGTACGCGGCCGCCTGCTGATACGCGCGCTCGGCCACCGCCACGCCCTGCACGCCGACCGCGTAGCGCGCGGCGTTCATCATCACGAACATGTACTGCAGGCCGCGGTTCTCCTGCCCGACCAGGTAGCCGGTGGCGCCGCCGTGGTCGCCATACTGCAGCACCGCGGTCGGGCCGGCCTTGATGCCGAGCTTGTGCTCGATGCTCACGCACTGCACGTCGTTGCGCTCGCCCAGGCTGCCGTCGGCGTTGACCAGGAACTTCGGCACCACGAACAGGCTGATGCCCTTGACGCCCTCGGGCGCGCCGGTCACGCGCGCGAGCACCAGGTGCACGATGTTCTCGGCCAGGTCGTGCTCGCCGTAGGTGATGAAGATCTTGGTGCCGAAGATCCGGTAGCTGCCGTCGGGCTGCGGCTCGGCGCGGCTGCGCACCGCGGCCAGGTCCGAGCCCGCCTGCGGCTCGGTCAGGTTCATCGTGCCGGTCCAGCGGCCCTCGACCATCGGCGCCAGGTAGCGCTGCTTCAGCTCGTCGGAGCCGGCGGTCAGCAGCGCCTCGATCGCACCGTCGGTCAGCAGCGGGCACAGCGCGAAGCTCAGGTTCGCGCTGTTGATGATCTCGACGCAGGCCGCGCCGATCGTCTTGGGCAGCCCCTGCCCGCCGTAGGCCGGCGGGTGCTGCAGCCCCTGCCAGCCGCCGGCGATGAACTGCTCGAACGCGGCCTTGAAGCCCGGCGTGGTCGTGACCCGGCCGTCGGCGAAGGTCGACGGTGCGCAGTCGCCGTCGCGGTTCAGCGGCGCGATCACGTCCTCGGCCAGCTTCGCGCATTCCTGCACCACCGCCTGCGCGGTGTCGAAGCCCGCCTCCTCGAAGCCGGGCAGTGCCGCCACCTGCTCGATGCCGGCGAGCTCGCGGATCACGAACAGCAGGTCCTTCTGCGGGGCGCGGTAGCTCATGGCTGTTCTCCTGGCTGGGCGCGGCCACCGGCCGGGCGGCGCCGCGCGGGCTGCGGATCCGGCGCGGCGGCGCTACAGGCTCTTGACGAGCTCGGGCACCGCGACGAACAGGTCGGCTTCGAGGCCGTAGTCGGCGACGCTGAAGATCGGCGCCTCCGCGTCCTTGTTGATCGCGACGATCACCTTGCTGTCCTTCATGCCGGCCAGGTGCTGGATCGCGCCGCTGATGCCGCAGGCGATGTACAGCTGCGGCGCGACGATCTTGCCGGTCTGGCCGACCTGCCAGTCGTTGGGCGCGTAGCCGGCGTCGACCGCGGCGCGGCTCGCGCCCAGCGCCGCGCCGAGCTTGTCGGCCAGCGGCTCGAGCACCGCGTTGAACTGCTCGGCGCTGCCCAGCCCGCGGCCGCCGGAGACGACGATCTTGGCCGCGGTCAGCTCCGGCCGGTCGTTCTTCGCGATCTCGCTGCCGACCCACGCGCTCAGCCCGCTGTCGGCGACCGCCGGCACGCTCTGCACCGCGGCCGCGCCGCCGCTCGCGGCCGCGGCGTCGAAGCCGGTGCTGCGCACCGTGAGCACCTTGACCGCATCGCTGCTGCGCACGGTGGCAATCGCGTTGCCGGCGTAGATCGGGCGCTCGAAGGTGTCGGGGGCGACCACGCGGGTCACGTCGGACAGCTGGCCGACGTCGAGCTTGGCCGCAACCCGCGGCGCGGCGTTCTTGCCCGACGCGGTCGCCGGGAACAGGATGTGGGTGTAGCCCGACGCCAGCGCAAGCACCTGCGCCGCCAGGTTCTCGGCCAGCCCGTGCGCGAGTGCGGCGCCGTCGGCGTGCAGCACCTTGGCCACGCCGGCGATC
>CAZKCJ010000414.1:0-2108 GCA_964550885.1 uncultured Rubrivivax sp.
CGCGAGGTCGTAGCCGGCGACGTTCTTCATCACCTGGCCGCCGAAGCTCAACAACTCGGCCTTGCCGTTGAGCAGGGTCGCGCCGAGCACGTGGTCGCGCACCGCGCCGGCGGCGGCGCGCGCCGGCCCGCTCAGCCCGGCGGCGACCATGCCGCCGACGGTGCCGCCACGCGGCGCGGCGTCGATCGCGCCGCCGGCGGCGAAGCGCGGCGGCTCGAAGGCCAGGTGCTGGCCCTCGGCGGCGAGGGTGGCCTCCAGCTCGGCAAGCAGCGTGCCGGCGCGTGCGGTCACCACCAGCTCGGTGGGCTCGTAGCGGCTGATGCCGGCCAGCGCGCGCAGGTCCAGCGGCTCGCCGCGCGGCTCGCCGCCGTAGAAGGCCTTGGTGTCGCTGCCGCGGATGCGCAGCACGCCGCGGCGTGCGCGCGCGTCGCGCACGCGTTCGACCAGCGCCTGCAGCGCGGGGTCGGCCGGCAGCCGCGCGCTCTCGCCCATCAGAAGCGCGGCAGCTCCGGAAACGGCAGCAGCCCGCGGCGCACGTGCATCCGGCCGTACTCGACGCAACGCACCAGCTGCGGAATCACCTTGCCCGGGTTCAGCAGCCCGGCCGGGTCGAACGCGCGCTTGACCGCGAACATCTGCGCGTGCTCCTCGGGCGAGAACTGCACGCACATCGAGTTCAGCTTCTCGACGCCGACGCCGTGCTCGCCGGTGATCGTACCGCCCATCTGGACGCTGGTCTCCAGGATCTCGGCGCCGAAGCGCTCGCAGCGCGCGAGCTGGTCCGGGTCGTTCGCGTCGTACAGGATCAGCGGGTGCAGGTTGCCGTCGCCGGCGTGGAACACGTTGACGCAGCGCAGCCCGTACTTGCGCTCCATCGCCTGGATCGCGAGCAGCATGTCGGCCAAGCGCTTGCGCGGGATGGTCGAGTCCATGCACATGTAGTCGGGGCTGATCCGGCCGGAGGCGGGGAACGCGTTCTTGCGCCCGCTCCAGAAGGTCAGCCGCTGCGCCTCGTCGCGGCTGACCTCGAGCCGGGTCGCGCCGCTGCGGCCCAGCACCTCGAGCATGCGCGCGACCTCTTCCTGCACCTCCTCGGGCGTGCCGTCGCTCTCGCACAGCAGGATCGCCTCGGCATCGAGGTCGTAGCCGGCGTGCACGAAAGCCTCGACCGCGGCGGTCATCGGCTTGTCCATCATCTCCAGGCCCGCCGGGATGATGCCGGCGGCGATCACCGCGGCGACCGCGTCGCCGGCGCGGCGCACGTCGTCGAAGCTGGCCATCACGCAGCGCGCGAGCTGCGGCTTCGGGATCAGCCGCACCGTGACCTCGGTGATCACCGCGAGCATGCCCTCGCTGCCGACCACCAGCGCCAGCAGGTCCAGCCCGGCGGCGTCCAGCGCTTCGGAGCCGAACTCGACCGCCTCGCCCTCGATCGTGAAGCCGCGCACCCGCAGCACGTTGTGCAGCGTCAGCCCGTACTTCAGGCAGTGCACGCCGCCGGAGTTCTCGGCGACGTTGCCGCCGATCGTGCAGGCGATCTGGCTGCTCGGGTCGGGCGCGTAGTACAGGCCGTGCGCGGCCGCCGCCTCGCTGATCGCCAGGTTGCGCACGCCGCACTGCAGCCGCGCGGTGCGCGCGAGCGGGTCGATCTGCAGGATCCGGTTGAACTTGGCCAGCGACAGCGTGACCCCCAGCGGGTGCGGCAGCGCACCGCCGGACAGGCCGGTGCCGGCGCCGCGCGCGACCACCGGCACCTTCAGCTCGTGGCAGCAGCGCAGCACCGCAGCGACCTGGGCGTCGTCCTCGGGCAGCGCGACCAGCAGCGGCTGCTCGCGGTAGGCGGTCAGGCCGTCGCACTCGTAGGGCACCGTGTCCTCGCTGCGCCACAGCAGCGCGTGCGCCGGCAGCAGCGGCTGCAGCGCCGCCAGCACCTCGGCCTGGCGCTGCGCGCGCAGCGCTGCCGAGCCGGCCGCAGCGGGCACTTCGGGCGCGTTCACCAACCGGGCACGGCGTCAACGGCCAGCCGGCGAGCGCCGGGCTGCGCGGCGCGCCGGCGCGGCGGCGCGGGGGGCGGCCGCGCGCGCGCCACCGGCGGCTGCCGCCGACGG
>CAZKCJ010000415.1:0-2073 GCA_964550885.1 uncultured Rubrivivax sp.
AAACCCGCGCCGATGCTTGCTCTGCGGCGCGTTCAGCGGTCAAAGTTCGGGCTAGTGGACATGCGTCACCTCGCTCGTGGTTGGGCCCGACGGCGGCGCCGGCGCCAGCCCGGCGGGCCCGGTGCCCGGCGCACGCGCGGGATCAGTCGGCGGGCCGACCTGGCGGCGCGCGCCGCGAACCGCAGGTCGGCCGGTCGGGTCGGGGGCAGTATCGCCGAAGGGCGGCAGACCGTCGAGCGGCGCGGCCACCCGAGCGCGCCGCGCCCCGTCGCGACGCTACAGCACCTCGCTCGCGTAGTCCGCCAGCCGCGAGCGCTCGCCGCGCGCGAGCGTCAGGTGGCCGCCGTGCGGCCAGCCCTTGAAGCGGTCGACCGCGTAGGTCAGCCCGGAGGAGCCCTCGGTCAGGTACGGCGTGTCGATCTGCGCGAGGTTGCCCAGGCACACGATCTTGGTGCCCGGGCCGGCGCGGGTGATCAGCGTCTTCATCTGCTTGGGCGTGAGGTTCTGCGCCTCGTCGATGATCACGAACTTGGCGAGGAAGGTGCGCCCGCGCATGAAGTTCAGGCTCTTGATCTTGATCTTACTGCGCACCAGCTCGTTGGTCGCTGCGCGGCCCCACTCGCCGCTGCCGCTGTCGGTGCGCGCCAGCACCTCCAGGTTGTCGTCGAGCGCGCCCATCCACGGGCCCATCTTCTCCTGCTCGTCGCCGGGCAGGAAGCCGATGTCCTCGCCGACCGGCACGGTGACGCGGGTGACGATGATCTCGGCGTAGCGGCGCTCGTCCAGCACCTGGGTCAGGCCTGCGGCCAGGCTCATCAGCGTCTTGCCCGAGCCGGCGGTGCCGGTCAGCGTGATGAAGTCGCACTCCGGGTCCATCAGCAGGTTCAGCGCGAAGTTCTGTTCGCGGTTGCGCGCGGTGATCCCCCAGACCGCGTGCTTCGCGTGGCCGTAGTCGCGCAGCGTGCGCAGCACTGCGGTCTTGCCGGCGATCTCGGTCACGCGCGCGTACAGCGGCGCCGCGCCCGGCGTCTCCTGGTAGACGAACTGATTGATCAGCAGCGCCGGCACCAGTGGCCCGGCGATCCGGTAGAAGGTGTGACCGGCCGCGGTCCAGCTCTCCATCGTCTTGCCGTGACGCTCCCAGAAGTCGGCGGGCAGCGCGAGCACGCCGGTGTACAGCAGCTCGTCGTCGGCCAAGGTGCGGTCGTTGAAGTAGTCCTCGGCCGGCAGGCCGAGCGCGCGCGCCTTCACGCGCATGTTGATGTCCTTGGACACCAGCACCACCTCGCGCGCGCCCTGCTGCGCGCGCAGCGCGCGCACCACGCCGAGGATCTGGTTGTCGGCCTTGCCCTGCGGCAACCCTTCGGGCAGGCTGGTGTCGACCAGCGCGGTCTGGAAGAACAGCTTGCCCGCGGCCTCGGCGTGGCCGGTGCTGGCCAGCGCGATCCCGGCCTTGGGGTCGGCCTGTGCGGCGCTGCCGGCCGCGGCCAGCAGCGCGTCGAGGTAGCGGCTGACCTGGCGCGCGTTGCGCGCGACCTCGCTGACGCCGCGCTTGTGGTCGTCGAGCTCCTCGAGCGTGGTCATCGGCAGGTAGATGTCGTGCTCGTCGAAGCGGAACAGCGCGCTCGGGTCGTGCATCAGCACGTTGGTGTCGAGCACGAACAGCTTGGCCACGCCGCCGCCGGGCCGCGGCTTCGGGCGCGCGCGCGGCGCTGCGGCTGATGGCCTCGGCGGCGCCGGCGGCGTGAGGCGGGGTGGGGCGTCGGCGACGATCGCAGTCGCGCTGCGCTGGTCGAGCAGCGCGAGCGCCGCGTCCTCGCCCGGCGCGGCGCTGCCGGCGGGCTCGCGGCGATGCGGATCGGTGCGCGGTGCGGCCTGGGTTTCGAAGTCGGCGGCGGAAAGCAGCGACGCCTTCTGGGTGGGGGGCTTGGGCAGCGGCATGGCGGCAGGGGAGCGGCGCTCGTGCAAACGCCGGCACGAGGCCGGCGTCGGTCGTCGGGTCAGCAGCGGCGCAGCGCGTTCAACCTACTTCCGGCAGTTGGACGCGCCCGAGTGGGCCGTGATGCGGTGCGC
>CAZKCJ010000416.1:0-2073 GCA_964550885.1 uncultured Rubrivivax sp.
GCCTGCGCCGACCCGGCGCGCGTCGCCGCCGGACGGCACCGGCCACGCCGCGGCGCTTCGCTGCCGGCCGTGGTCGCGCGCGCAGCTTGCCTGCGTTCACTTTGTAGCCCGCCAGTCCCATGCCCCGATCCGACATCGCCAGGCTCGACAGCCCGTACCCCTTCGCCGAGACCGTGCAGCGCCTGCTGGCGGCGCTGGCCGCGCGCGACATCAAGGTGTTCGCGACCATCGACCAGCAGGCCGAGGCGCGGGCCGTCGGGCTGGAGATGCCGCCGACCACGCTGCTGCTGTTCGGCAATCCGCGGGCGGGCAGCCCGCTGATGCTGGCCAACCCGCAGGTCGGCGTCGACCTGCCGCTCAAGCTGCTGATCAGCGAGCCCGAGCCCGGACGCGTGCTGGTGTTCTTCACCCGCGCCGCGGCGATCGTGCGGCGCCACGAGCTCGCCCCCGAGCTCGCCGCCAACCTGGCACCGGCCGAGCGCCTGATCGAGGCGGCGCTGGGCGCGCACGGCGGCAGCTGACGCGGCGCCCGGACGGCGACCGCTGCGGCGCTGCGCGGCCGGCCGCGCTAGCGGATCAGGAAGGCGCCGGCGGCGCAGCAGGCCGAGCTGCCGCCGCGCGCGACGCACAGGTCGACCGCCGCCGCCAGCGCCTGCTGCGCGCTCGGGTGGCCCCAGGCGGTGCCGCGCGCGCCGCCGCAGACCGCGCGTGCGGCAAAGCCGTTCGGCCCGATCGTGCCGGGGAAGACGTTGGGGATGCCGGCGCCGGTCGGCGCCGGGCTGGTCGCCAGCGCCTGCAGCTCGCGCCGCAGCGCGCAGTCGTCGAAGCGCGCGTCGTGGAACGCGCGTTGCAGCTGCTGCAGGTCGGCGGCGGTGACGGTGGTGCTCTGCCCGTCGCGGGTGCGTGCGCCGAAGTGCTCGGCCATCACCATGCCGACGCTGGCCAGCTTGGCCGCGGTGACGCTGACACCGACGTAGCCGGGCAGGTCGCGGGTGCACTGCGGATCCTGCGCGTGCGCCGCCGGCACGGCGCCCAGCATCGCCGCCAGCAGCAGGCCGGTCAGCGTTGCGGCCGGCACCGTTCGCAGCGTGCGCCCGGCTGCCGAACGGTGCGGGCGGCCCGCTGCCCGGTGCGCAGGGCTGCGGTCAGGCCGCCCGCACCCGCCGGCCTGCAGCGCCGCGCGCTTCATGTCGGGCGCTGCGCCAGCTCGACGCGCGCGCGCACCCGGGCCACGTCGCGCACCGGCCGCACCTCGATGCAGCCGTAGCGTGCCCAGGGCCACTCCTGGGCCAGGCGCACCGCCTCGTCGATCGACTCGGCCTCGACCAGGTTGAAGCCGGCGAGCACCTCCTTGGTCTCGGCAAAGGGCCCGTCGAGCACCTGCAGCTTCTCGCCGCGGATGCGTACCGCGCGCGCCGTTGCCGGCGCTTCGAGCTGCTGATAGCCGAGTAGCTTGCCGCTGGCCTGCAGTTCGTCGGCATGTTGCAGGCAGTCGCGCATGTGCGCGTCGAAGGCCTGCGGCGAGAGTTCGCCGAGCAGCGCCGGATCGGTGTAGACGAGCAGCAGGTATTGCATGGCGGCGGCGCCCGGGCGGGCGGTTCGACGGTTGTCGATTCTGCGCGCGCCCGAACGTCGTACGGGTGCGGTGGGATGATTGGCGGCGCCGGCCGCTTCCGCCTCCAACGACGGGCCTGACCCAGCAGGCCCCGGGCCAACCCCAACCGGAGACAGACGATGCGAGTGATGGTGATCGTGAAGGCAACCCGCGCCTCCGAGGACGGCGTGATGCCGAGTACGCAGCTGCTCGAAGCTATGGGCCGCTTCAACGAAGAGCTGGTGAAGGCCGGGATCATGCTTGCCGGCGAGGGCCTGAAGCCGAGCGCGCACGGCGCGCGCGTGCGCTTCGACGGCGCGTCGCGCAGCGTGATCGACGGACCGTTTGCCGAGACCAAGGAGCTGGTCGCCGGCTACTGGCTGTGGCAGGTGCGCTCGATGGACGAGGCGATCGAGTGGCTGCGCCGCTGCCCGAACCCGCACGAAGAGCCGTGCGAGGTCGAGATCCGCCCGGTCTTC
>CAZKCJ010000417.1:0-2062 GCA_964550885.1 uncultured Rubrivivax sp.
CAGCGCACCGCATCACGGCCCACTCGGGCGCGTCCAACTGCCGGAAGTAGGATGACAGCGATTCGCGCCGCGCAAGCAGCAAGGGCGGCGGTGTCCGAAGCGGCAAGCGCCCATCGGCAACGGCGATCGCGGCGATGGCGATCGCGAGGCTCCCGGTGCCGGCCCCTCAGCGCGGCGCGTAGCCGGCGGCGTCCAGCGCCGGCGCGCGGCCCGCGAGCTGATCGGCCAGCAGCCGGGCGCTGCCGCAGGCCAGCGCCCAGCCGTGCGCGCCGTGGCCGAGGTTCAGCCACACGCCCGGGCGGGCGCTGGCGCCGATCACCGGCAGGCCGTCGGGCAGCAGCGGCCGCGCGCCCTTCCAGGTCTGCGCGCGCGTGCTGTGCGCGACGCCGGGGAACCAGTCGTCGAGCACGCGGTGCAGCGTGGCGACGGTCGCGGCGTCGATCCGGCCGGGCGGGCCGCCGAGCTCGATGCCACCGGCCACGCGCACGCGCCGCCCCAGCCGCGCGATCGTCACGTCGAAGCGCTGGTCGATGACCGCGCCGAGCGGGCCGAGCTGGCGGCCGTCGGCGGCGTCGCGCAGCGCGGCGCTGACCGAGTAGCCCCAGACCGGCAGCAGCGGCAGCCGCAGGCCGAGCGGGCGCAGCAGCCGATCGGCGGCAGCGCCGGTGCACACCACCGCCGCGTCGAAGCCGTGCGCGTGCAGCGCCGCAGCTTGGCCGTCGTCGCCCGGCGCCGCGCGGTAGCGCAGCTGCACCCGGGTGGCGGCGGCGCCCTGGTCGGCCGCGTCGAGCGCGAGCACCTCGGTGCCGAAGCGAAAGCGCGCGCCCAGCTGCTCGGCCTCGGCGCGCAGCAGCTGCGCGAAGCGGCGGCAGTTGCCGGCTTCGCCGTCGCGCAGCACGAGGCCACCACGCAGCGGCGTGGCCGGGCTCAGCCCGGGCTCGAGCTCGCGGCAGCGCGCGGCGTCGACCAGTGCGTGCGGCACCTGCCATGCGCTCAACTGCTCGGCCAGGCGCTCGGCCGCCGCCCAGTCGCGCTCGCCGCGCAACAGCACCGTGACCGGCTGGGCCTGCTCGTACTCGAGCTGGTGGCGCGTCGCACAGCGCAGCAGCTGCTCGCGGCTGTAGCGCTCGAGCTGGTACAGCCGCTCGCGCGCGTCGTGCCGGTGGCGCTTGGCGCCGGCGCGCCAGCAGCGCCACAGCCAGGGCAGGTGCGCGGCCAGGGCCGCCGCTCCCGGCCGCAGCTCGGCCGGCGCGCCCCAGCCGGGTCCGGGCAGCGCCGATCGCCGGCCGGCCGCAGCCGCGAGGCCGGAATAGCCCGCAGCGATCAGCCCGGGGTGCGCGAAGCTCGCGTCGCTGGCGACCGCGCCCAGCCGCTCGAAGACGGTGGCCTCGTGGCCATCGCGCGCGAGCTCGTAGGCGGTGGTGACGCCGACAATGCCGGCGCCGATCACGGCGATGTGCATCGGCGGCTCAGCAGCGGTGGCGCACGCGGCCGCGGCCGAGCCGGGGCCGCGCGCGCGGGCGATCCGGGCGCGAGCGGCAGTGAGGTCTGCGGCCAGCCTGCGCAGCCCCGGGCAGGGTCGCCCGGGGCGCGCGCATGGGCACGTGCATGGGCACTCGCATGGGTGCGTGAACGAGCACGCGAACGAGCGCGCGCACGCGTAGGCGGATGCGCACGCGAATGGGCACGCGAACCGGCCCGCGCATGGAGGTGATGCAGCGCTTCACCGGCTCAGCGCCCGATGCCCGCCAGCGTGGTCTCGACCGCGAGCGCCGCGTCGAGCACCACGTCGTCGGCCAGCGCCGAGCCGAACAGCATCAGGCCGCTGGGCAGCGCGAAGAACGCGTCGTCGTCGGCGACCAGCGGCGCCAGCGGCGGCGCGACCACCGGCACGGTGGGCAGCACGAACGCGTCGAAGCCGCGGGCCAGCTGCTCGAAGCGCGCGATCCACGCGCGCCGCTGCTGCAGCAGCTCGATGTACGCGGCCGCGTCGAGCTCGCGGCCCAGGCGCACGCGCAGCAGCACGCGCGGATCGTAGTCGGCGCCGCGCGCGTCGAGTCGG
>CAZKCJ010000418.1:0-2060 GCA_964550885.1 uncultured Rubrivivax sp.
AGCAGATCCGCCAGCAGCTGCAGCGCCGCGGCGTGCACCCGAGCGCGCAGTTCGTGACCAGCACCGCCGCCGGCCAGCTGCTGCGCGCGGTGATGACGCCGGTGCGCCCGGCCGACGACGAGCAGGCGATCCACGGCTTCGTGCTGCTGCTGGACAACATCACTCGCGAGTTCGAGCAGGACTCGGTGCGCGACGCGCAGCTGCACGCGTTCACCGAGGGCACGCGCAGCTCGCTGGGCAACCTGCAGGCGGCGGTCGAGATGCTGGAGATGCCCGACCTGGAGCCGGCGATGCGCGAGCGCTTCCAGGCGGTGGTGCGCGACGAGGTGCACGCGATGGGCGAGCGGGTGCAGGCGCTGGCCGCGCGCGGCGCGCAGGAGCTGCGCACGCGCTGGCCGCTGGAGGACGTGCTCGGCGCCGACCTGGTCGCAGCGGCGGCGCGGCGGATCGAGGCGCAGGGCCTGCAGGTCGCGACCGACGCGGTCGACCGCCGGCTGTGGCTGAAGGTCGATTCCTTCTCGCTGCTGCTGGCGCTGGCCAGCCTGGCCGCGCGGCTGCACGAGGGCTACGAGGTCGCGCGCGTCGAGCTGCGGCTGGCCGCCGCCGGCAGCAGCGGCGCGCGTGCGCACCTGGACCTGCTGTGGGTCGGCCCGGCGATGAGCACCGAGACCGTGATCGGCTGGGAGACCGAGCCGATGCGGGTGGGCGCGGACGCGAGCCCGCTGTCGCTGCGCGACGTGGTCCAGCGCCACGGCGCCGAGCTGTGGTTCGAGCGCGAGCGCGCGCGCCACGCGAGCTTCTTCCGCTTCCTGCTGCCGCTGGCCGGCGAGCAGCCGCCGCTGGACGCGGCGACCTTCGTGCACGGCGACAGCCGCCCCGAGTTCTACGACTTCGACCTGTTCGCGCAGACCGAGTCCAGCCGCGCGCTCGACGAGCGCGCGCTGACCGAGCTCAGCTACACCGTGTTCGACACCGAAACCACCGGGCTGAACCCGTCGCAGGGTGACGAGATCATCCAGCTCGGCGCGACCCGGATCGTCGCCGGCAAGCTGCGCCGGCAGGAGTGCTTCGAGCAGCTGGTCGACCCGCAGCGCGACATCCCGGCCGCCGGCATCCCGATCCACGGGATCGAGCCGGCGATGGTGCGCGGCCAGCCGACGATCGACGCGGTGCTGCCGGCCTTCCACGCGTTCGCGCGCGACACCGTGCTGGTCGGCCACAACGCCGCCTTCGACATGCGCTTCCTGCAGCTGAAGGAGCAGCGCAGCGGCGTGCGCTTCGACCAGCCGGTGCTGGACACGCTGCTGCTGGCGGCGGTCGCGCAGCCGAACCAGGATGGCCACGCGCTGGAGACGCTGGCCGAGCGGCTGGGGGTGACCGTGATGGGCCGCCACACCGCGCTCGGCGACGCGATCGTCACCGCCGAGGTCTTCCTGAAGCTGATCCCGCTGCTGCAGGCGCAGGGCATCCACACCCTCGGCCAGGCGCGCGCGGCCGCGCAGCAGACCCTGTACGCGCGGCTGCAGTACTGAGCGCGCGCCGCGCTCAGCGCTGCGCCTGGCGCACGAGCTCGGCGCGCAGCGCGCGCAGCTGCGTCTTCAGGCGGCGCTCGTTGACCGCGCCGACCCGCAGCATGATCTTGTGCCCGGCGCTCGCCGCCTCCAGCGCCGGGTCGGCGAACTCGTAGCGCAGCCAGGGCTCGGTCGACTCGATCTCGCCCTTGACCTCGACCAGCGTCAGCGGCAGCAGCTCCGGCGCCGGCGGTGCGGCCAGCAGGTGGTCGATCACCGCGATCAGCCGATCGTGGAAGCGCTGGCCGTGGTAGCCGAGCTCCTCGTACGCGCGCTGCAGCAGCGGCAGCAGGCGCGCGTACAGCGCGACCACCGCCTGCTTGTCCAGGTGCTCGACCAGCAGCACGAACGGGGTGTAGCGCGCGGCGTTGTCCGGATCGGCGTACAGCTGGCCGTCGCGCTCGATCACCGCGTAGCGGCCCGGCGTCGGCCGCACCGGCCACAGCCGCGCCGGCGCGAATGACTCCATAAAGCCCGAGCCGCGTCAGC
>CAZKCJ010000419.1:0-2060 GCA_964550885.1 uncultured Rubrivivax sp.
GCAGCGGGCGCAGCGCGGCCGCGCGGGCCGCGCCGCGGCGGGCTCCCTACAATCGCGCGCCTGTCCCCAACCGCAGCAGCGACCCGATGAGCGCCAACGCCGACGAGCCCCGGCTCGACCACATCTCGCCGCGCGACCAGGCGGAGATCCTCGCGCAGGCGCTGCCCTACATCCGGCGCTTCCACGGCCGCACGATCGTGATCAAGTACGGCGGCAACGCGATGACCGACCCGGCGCTGCAGCAGGACTTCGCCGAGGACGTGGTGCTGCTGAAGCTGGTCGGCATGAACCCGATCGTGGTGCACGGCGGCGGCCCGCAGATCGACGAGGCGCTGTCGCGGGTGGGCAAGAAGGGCACCTTCATCCAGGGCATGCGCGTGACCGACGCCGAGACGATGGAGGTGGTCGAGTGGGTGCTGGCCGGCCAGGTGCAGCAGGACATCGTCGGCCTGATCAACGCCGCCGGCGGCAAGGCGGTCGGCCTGACCGGCCGCGACGGCGGCCTGATCCGCGCGCGCAAGCTGCGCATGGTCGACGCGAAGGACCCCAGGGTCGAGCACGACGTCGGCCAGGTCGGCGAGATCGAGTCGATCGACCCGGCGGTGGTGCGCGCGCTGCAGGACGACCAGTTCATCCCGGTGATCTCGCCGCTGGGCTTCGGCCGCGACAACGAGAGCTACAACATCAACGCCGACGTCGTCGCCGGCAAGCTGGCCGAGGTGCTGCACGCCGAGAAGCTGATGCTGCTGACCAACACCCCGGGCGTGCTCGACCAGGACGGCAGGCTGCTGACCGACCTGTCGGCGCGCGAGATCGACGCGCTGTTCGCCGACGGCACGATCAGCGGCGGCATGTTGCCGAAGATCGGCTCGGCGCTGGACGCGGCGAAGAACGGCGTCAACAGCGTGCACATCATCGACGGCCGGGTGCCGCACGCGACCCTGCTCGAGGTGCTGACCGACCAGGGCTTCGGTACGCTGATCCGCAGCCACTGAGGCGGCGGCGGGCGGCCGGCGGCGATGAGCGCGGGGCAGCAGCCGAAGGCCGGCGGCGCTGCGGCGCGCCGGGCCCGGCCGCGCGGCCGCGGCTGAGCGCGGTGACGCGCGCGATGCGGCCGCCGCGGGTCTGGCTGTTCGACCTGGACGACACGCTGCACGACGCGGCGCACGCGTCGATGGCGCAGCTGCGCGTGTCCTTCGGCGAGTACATCCAGCAGCAGCTGCAGCTCAGCCGCGCGCAGGCCGACCAGCTGCGCGGCCGCTACTGGCAGCGCTACGGCGCGACCCTGCTCGGGCTGGTGCGTCACCACGGGGTCGACGCCGCGCACTTCCTGGAAGTCACGCACCGGCTGCCCGGGCTGGAGCAGCGCGTGCGCGGCCACCGCCCCGACCTGGCAGCGCTGGCGGCGCTGCCCGGGCGGCGCTACGTGCTGACCAACGCGCCCGCCGCCTACGCAGCGCGGGTGCTGGCCGCGCTGGGCGCGCGGCGGCTGTTCGACGGCGTGATCTCGATCGAGGACATGTATCTGTTCGGCCAGCTGCGGCCCAAACCCGACGCGCGGATGCTGCGCCGGCTGGTCGCGCGGCTGCGGGTGCCGGCCGCGCGCTGCGTGCTGGTCGAGGACACGCTGCAGCACCAGAAGGCAGCGCGCCGGGTCGGGCTGCAGACGGTGTGGATGCAGCGCTGGCTGACCGCGGCGCGCTACCCGCGCGCATGCCGGCGGCCGGCCTACGTCGACCTGAAGACGCGGCGGCTGCGCGAGCTGCGCCGGCGCTTCGGGTGAAGCGCTGGCGCCGCTTGCCGGCGAAGTCAGTGTTTCCCTGCACGGGGACGCAGGGTGGGCCTATGCCAGAATGACCGCGATCGCGTTCTTCCCGCCACTGCCCGTGACGCCCGACCAGACCGTCAGCCCTGGCGACGACCTCAGCGGCGCCGCGCCGGAGCTGCCACGGCAGGCGCCGGTGGCGGTCGCTGCCGACGCCGCCGCGGACGATGCCCCCGATGTCGAGGCCGATGCCGTCGAGCTGGCCGCGGCCGACGCGGCCGCGCAGGCGGCCGAC
>CAZKCJ010000420.1:0-2052 GCA_964550885.1 uncultured Rubrivivax sp.
GCGCTCGAGGTCGGGCGGCTGGACACGGTGCGCGCCTTCGCCGCCGATCCGCCGCCGGCGCGGCTCGCGTTCTATTCGCCGCCGCCCGGAGCCGCTGCGCCCGGCCGTCAGCCGGTGCTGCCGCGGCTGGTCGAGCTGCTGCAGCTGAACGACGCCGGGCTGCAGGCGCTGCTGGGTGACTGGCTCGAGGGCGTGTACGTCGCCGCGAGCCTGGACGAGGCGCTGGCCGCGCGCGCGCAGCTGACCCACGGCGAAGTGATCATGGCGCGCGACGGCCACGCGGTGTCGCCGTACGCGGTCAGCTTCTACGCGCCCGACTCGGAGCAGGCCGGGCTGCTGCAGCGCCAGCAGGAGATCGAGAACCTCGAGCGCCAGCGCCGGGCGCAGACGCTGATCGCCGACGACGCGCGCAGCGCCGGGGTGCGCGCCGATGCGACGTACGCGCAGGCGCAGCAGCAGGCGGCGCAGGCGCGGCGCGAGGCGGCCGACGCGCAGCAGCGGCTGCACCGCCAGCAGGTCGAGCTGCTGCGGCTGGAGCAGCAGGCGCAGGCCAGCCAGGCGCGGCGCGGCCAGCTCGACGGCGAGCTGGCCGACATGGCCGAGCAGGACGAGCGGCTGCGCGCGCGCCGCGAGCAGGCGCAGGCGCAGTTCGACGCGCTCGACCAGGAGCTGGCGCAGGCGCAGCAGGCGCACGCCGAGCGCGACGACGTGGTGATCGCCGCCGAGCAGGCGCTGGCCGGCGCGCGCGAGCAGCGGCGCACGCTCGAGCGCCAGGCGCAGGAGGCGCAGTTCCAGGCGCGCACGCTGCAGGCGCGTGGCGCCGAGCTCGAGCGGGTGATCGCCACCGCCACCCAGCAGGTTCAGGCCAACGTGCAGGCGGCCGCGCAGCTCGCGCAGGAGCTGGCCGGGCTCGACGACGCCGCCGCGCAGGCCGGGCTGCAGGCGGCGCTGGCGCTGCGCGTGCAGCGCGAGCGCGCGCTGGGCGAGGCGCGCAGCGCCTACGACGAGCTGAGCGCGAAGCTGCGCGCCGCCGACGAGCAGCGTCTGGGCCACGAGCGCAGCCTCGAGCCGATGCGCGCCGAGCTGACCCGGCTGCAGCTCGAGCAGCAGGCGGCGCAGCTGGGCGGCGCGCAGTACCTGGAGCAGCTGCAGGCAGCCGAGGTCGAGCTCGAGCAGCTGGCCGCGGGCATCGAGCAGGACGGCGTGAAGCTGTGGGGGCTGCAGGGCGAGATCGACCGGCTCAACCGCGAGCTGGCCGCGCTCGGCGCGGTCAACCTGGCCGCGCTCGACGAACTCGGCGCGGCGCGCGAGCGCAAGGCCTTCCTCGACGCGCAGAGCGCCGACCTCGGCGACGCGATGCACACGCTCGAGCAGGCGATCCGCAAGATCGACGCCGAGACGCGCGCGCTGCTGCAGCAGACCTTCGACCAGGTCAACGAGCAGTTCGGGCAGATGTTCCCGAGCCTGTTCGGCGGCGGCAGCGCGCGGCTGGTGATGACCGGCGACGAGATCCTCGACGCCGGCGTGCAGGTGATGGCGCAGCCGCCGGGCAAGCGCAACTCGACGATCCACCTGCTGTCGGGCGGCGAGAAGGCGCTGACCGCGATCGCGCTGGTGTTCGCGATCTTCCAGCTGAACCCGGCGCCGTTCTGCCTGCTCGACGAGGTCGACGCGCCGCTGGACGACGTCAACACCGAGCGCTACTGCAAGCTGGTCACGCAGATGAGCGCCGGCACCCAGTTCCTGTTCATCACCCACAACAAGATCGCGATGGAGATGGCCGAACAGCTGATCGGCGTGACCATGCAGGAGCAGGGCGTGTCGCGGATCGTCGCGGTCGACATGGACGAGGCGCTGGCGATGGCGCAGGCTGCGTGAGGGCCGCGCGGTGAGCCTGACGGTCGCGCTGGCGCTGGTCGGCGCCCTGCTGCTGCTGGCGCTGCTGCTGCAGGGCTGGTGGAGCGCGCGCCGCGCGCGCCCGCGCCGCGCCGCTGCGGCGGCGCCCGCGGCGCGGGTCGAGCCGTCGCTGGGCGCGCCCGAGCCGGCCGCCAC
>CAZKCJ010000421.1:0-2005 GCA_964550885.1 uncultured Rubrivivax sp.
GCACAGGCGCCGGCGGCCAGCAGCGCGGTCGGCCGGGTGCCCAGCCCGAGCGCCGCGGTCGCGAGCTGGGTCAGCCCCAGCACCGCCAGCACCAGCACCGCACTCAAGCCGGCGAGCGACGGCACGAAGCCCAGCCGCAGCGCCAGCGCGCTCGCGCGGCTGATCCAGCGGGGCTCGGCGGCGGGGTCGAACAGCATGGCAGCGATGATGCCGGAGCGCTCATTCGACCACAACCACCGGACTCGGGTGGGGGCCGTCGCCGGCGTGCCCGATCGCCGTGTGACATCCAGCCGTGCGCCCGGCGGCGGGGCCGGCCACCGGCTCGACTGCAAGTTAGGCCGCAGGCTGAACGGCAGGCTCGATCGCCGATTCGGCCGCAGGTCCGGCCGCGGGTCCGGCCGCGGGTGCGGCCGCAGCCTCGATCGCGAGGCCAGACCGCAGCCCCGACTGCCGGCCTGCCCGGCGCCCCGCCGCCGGCCGGGCTGCGTGCACCGCATAGACTGCGGCCATGGCTGCTGCTGCATCCCGCCGCGACTCGTCGCTTCCCCTGCCGCACTCGCCGCGCCCGCTAGCCGGGCTGCTGCCCTTCCTGCGCCCGTACCGCGGGCGGATCGCGCTCGCGCTGCTGTTCCTGGTGGGCGCGGCGCTGTCGACGCTGGCGGTGCCGGTCGCGCTGAAGTCGCTGATCGACCAGGGCCTGGTCGCCGCCGGGCCGGGCGAGCGGGTGCTGGCGCTGCGCGGCCACTTCCTGGCGCTGTTCGGCGTCGGCGCCGCGCTCGGCCTGTTCTCGGCCGCGCGCTTCTACATGGTCACCTGGATCGGCGAGCGCGTGACCGCCGACCTGCGCAGCGCGGTCTACGCGCACGTGGTCAACCAGAGCCCGCAGTTCTTCGAGAGCACCCAGACCGGCGAGGTGCTCAGCCGCCTGACCACCGACACCACGCTGGTGCAGACCGTGGTCGGCTCCAGCCTGAGCATGGGGCTGCGCAACACGGTGATGGGCGTGGGCGCGCTCGGCATCCTGGTGGTGACCAACCCGGTGGTGATGACCCAGGTGCTGGGCATCCTGGTGCTGGTGGTGCTGCCCAGCCTGTACTTCGGCCGGCGCGTGCGGCGGCTGTCGCGCGCGAGCCAGGATCGGGTCGCCGACTCCAGCGCAATCGCCGCCGAGGTGCTCAACGCGATTCCCGTAGTGCAGAGCTACACCCAGGAGAAGCGCGAGGCCTCGCGCTTTCGCGCGGCGACCGAGCAGGCCTTCGAGACCGCGCGCCGGCGCACCGTGGTGCGCGCGGTGCTGGTGGCCTTCATCATCAGCGCCACCTTCGGCGCGCTGCTGTGGGGGCTGTACCAGGGCACGCAGGCGGTGCTGCGCGGCTCGATCAGCGCCGGCCACCTCGGGCAGACGGTGGTGCTGGTGATCATCCTGGTGGGCAGCGTCGCGATCCTGTCCGAGGTCTACGGCGACGTGCTGCGCGCCGCCGGCGCGACCGAGCGGCTGATGGAGCTGCTGGCCGCGCGCTCGCCGGTGGCCGACCCGGCGCAGCCGCGGCCGCTGCCGCCGGCCACCGGCGGCTCGACCTTCGCGTTCGAGCAGGTGCGCTTCCACTACCCGTCGCGGCCGCAGCACGCGGCGCTGGCCGACTTCACGCTCGCGGTCGCCAGCGGCGAGACGGTCGCGCTGGTCGGCCCCAGCGGCGCCGGCAAGAGCACGGTGCTGCAGCTGCTGCTGCGCTACTACGACGCGCAGCAGGGCCGGGTGCTGGTCGACGGCGTGCCGGTGGGCGAGGCTTCGCTGGCCGCGCTGCGCGCGCGCATCGGCATCGTGCCGCAGGACAGCGTGGTCTTTTCGACCAGCGCGCTCGAGAACATTCGCTACGGCCGCCCCGACGCCAGCGACGACGAGGTGGTGGCGGCGGCCCGGGCGGCGTTCGCGCACGACTTCATCGAGGCGCTGCCCGAGGGCTACCGCACCTTCCTCGGCGAGCGCGGCGTGCGCCTGTCGGGC
>CAZKCJ010000422.1:0-2000 GCA_964550885.1 uncultured Rubrivivax sp.
CGCCGTTCAGCCGCGCCTGCGGGCGCAGCCGCGCGACCCGCTCGATCATGCCGCTGTAGGCGTCGCGCACCGCGTTGCCGGTGGCCAGGTTCAGCGCCACGCCCTGCACCTCGGACTTGTGCGCGATGTCGGGCGAGTCGATCTTCAGCGCGACCGGGAAGCCCAGCTGGGTCGCGATCATCATCGCCTCGTTCGCGCTGCGCGCCAGCAGCGTCTGCGTGACCGGGATCAGGAACGACGACAGCAGCGTCTTCGACTCCATCTCGGTCAGCGCCTGCCGGCGCTCGGCGGCCACGCTCTCGATCAGCAGCCGCGCGCCCTCGAGGTCGGGCTTGGCCAGCGTCGACAGCGGCGGCGGCGTCTGCTGCAGCAGCAGCTGGTTCTCGTAGAACGCGGTGATGCTGGCGAAGGCGCCGACCGCCGCCTCGGGCGTGCCGAAGGTCGGGATCGCTGCGGCGGCGAGCGTGCTGCGCGCCGCGCCCACCGACACGTCGCCGAGCCAGCACAGCAGCAGCGGCTTGTGCAGCCCGCGCCGCGCCTGCGCCAGCGCCTCGGCCACCGCCTCGGCGCCGACGCCGTCTTTGGGCGAGTGGATCGCGAGCACGCTGTCGATCTGCGGGTCGGCGTCGGCGGCGGCCAGCGCCGCGCGGTAGTGCTCCGGCGCCGCCTCCTCGGAGATGTCGATCAGGTCGGCCAGCGACGCCGGCGCCGGCAGCTGCGCCGCCAGCGCGGCCGCGGCCTCGCCCGACAGGCGGCCCAGCTCCAGGCCGGCGTCGTTGATGCAGTCGGCGGCCATCACGCCCGGGCCGCCGCCGTTGCTGACCACCGCCAGCCGGCGCCCGTGCGGGTGGCAGCGCAGCGCCAGGCACTTCGCCGCCGAGAACAGCTCGATGATCGTGCCCACCCGCACCGCGCCGGCGCGGCGCAGCGCCGCGTCGAAGACCTCGTCGCTGCCGACGATCTCGCGGCTGTGGGTCTGTGCGGCGATGTTGCCGGCCGGGCGCCGGCCCGCCTTCAGCACGAGCACCGGCTTGGCGGTCGCGGCCGAGCGCAGCGCGCTCATGAAGCGGCGCGCGCTGCCGATGCCCTCGAGGTAGACGATCACGCTCTTGGTCTGCGTGTCGCTGGCCAGGAAGTCCAGCACCTCGGCGATGTCCACGCCGCTGTGCGGCCCCAGCGACACCACCGACGAAAAGCCGATCGCGTTGCGCCGCGCCCAGTTCAGCATCGCCGAGGTCAGCGCGCCCGACTGCGACACCAGCGCCAGCGTGCCCGCCGCCGCCAGCGGGCCGACGACGCTGGCGTTGAGCTGCAGCTGCGGCCGCTGCAGCCCGACGCTGTTGGGCCCGAGCAGCGCGATGCCGTCGCGCCGCGCGATCGCGTTCAGCGCCGCGGCCTGCGCCGCGTCGATGCCGCTGGCGACCACCAGCGCGCTGCTGCAGGCCATGCGGCCGACCAGCTCCAGCGCCGGCGGCAGATCGGCCGGCGGCAGCGCCAGGATCGCCAGGTCGGCGCGCGCCTGCGCGAACTGCGCGAGCGTGCCGCTGGTGCCGTGGAAGTCCAGGAACTGCAGCGTGCCGGCGAAGCGCTGCGCGCGCAGCGCCTCGCGCAGCACCCGCGCCTGCCGCGTCTGGCTGGCCGGGTCGTCGGCGCGGCCGGCGAAGACGGCGATCCGCTGCGGGCAGAACAGCGTGTGCAGGTAGTGGTCGTCCATCGGCGGCGGGCAGGCTCGGGTGCGGGGCAGTCGGCAGAGCGCATTCTTGCCGGCTTTGGCGCGGGTGGCCCGGTGCGGGTCGATCCGGGCGCGCCGCTGCCGGGGTCGGCGCCGACCCCGGCAGCGGCGCGACGGCCGGTAAGCCGGCCGCCGCGCCTCACTTCACGTACGCGGCCTCGCCGTGCGCGCTGATGTCCAGGCCCTGCCGCTCCTCGTCCTCGGGCACGCGCAGGCCGATCGTCAGGTCGACGACCTTGTACGCGGCGTAGGCGACCGCGCCCGACCA
>CAZKCJ010000423.1:0-1957 GCA_964550885.1 uncultured Rubrivivax sp.
CGACCGCGACCCGCAGGTCGGCCTCGCGCTGCGCGGTGGCGGCCAGCGTGACCAGCGCCGCCTCGACCTCGCGCACCGCGGCGCGCACCGCCGCACGGTACGCGCTCAGCGCCTCGTCGTAGCGCGCGCGCGCCGCGACCACGCCGGCGGCGAGCGCGCCGCCGTCGAACAGCGGCAGCGTGATCTGCAGCGGCCCGAGCAGCCACTGGTTGCCGGTGCTCGAGTTGTCCAGCGCGCGCAGGTAGCCCGGGCCGATCGAGCCGCTGATGCCGATGCGCGGGTAGCGCTGCGCCTGCGCGCGCGCGGTGTCGTCGGCCGCGGCCAGCACCTGGCGCTCGGCCGCCACCAGGTCGGGGCGCTGTGCCAGCGCCTGGCCGGGCACGCGCTGCACGTCGATCGTCGCCGGCAGCGGCAGCCGCGCCTGGCCCGGCGCGAGCTGCGCGCGCAGCGTCGGCTCGTCGATCGCGCTCAGCGCGACCAGCACCTTCAGCAGCTGCGTGCACTGCGCCTGCTGCGCCGCCAGCAGGCTGCGGCCCTGCGCGGCGCTGGCGCGCGCGAGCGCCGCGCTGGCCGGCGCCATCATGCCGGCGTCGACCGCGAGCGCGGTGATGCGCGCGGTCTCGGCGCGCGAGCGCACGTCGGCCTCGGTCTGCACGGCCAGCGCCTCGCAGCCGCGCAGCGTGACGTAGGTGTCGGCGATCTCGGCGGCGACCGAGATGCGCGCGTCGTGCCAGCCGGCCTGCGAGGCTTCCAGCCGCGCCTGCGCGGCGTCGGCCGCGGCGCGACCGGCGCCGAACAGGTCGATCTCCCAGCCGGCCTGCAGGCTCGCGCTGGCCACGCTGAAGCGCGGATTGGCCAGGTCGGCGCGGCCGGTGCTGGCGCTGGCGCCGGCGTTGACGAACGGGATCAGCGCCGCCGCGGCGGCGGTGCGCGCGGCGCGCGCCTGCTCGATCCGCGCCGCGGCGGTGGCGATCGTCGGGCTGGCCGCCTGGCCGGCGTCGATCAGCGCCAGCAGCACCGGGTCGTCGAACTGCTGCCACCAGCGGTGCAGGTGGGCGGCGGCCTGGGTCGAGGCCGCAGCGCTGGGCGCCGTCGCGTCGGCGGCAGCAGCGGTGGCCGACGCGGCGCCGTTGGCAGTCGTGGCGCCGGTCGCAGCCGTGGCGCCACCCGGCACCACCTCGGTTGCGGCTGGACTGCCGGCGGCGCCGACGGCTTCGCCGGCCGCAGCGGCGGTCGGCACGCGGGCAGGCGCCGCCGGCAGCGGCGCCTGCCACTGCGCCGGTGCCTGCAGCGGCGGCGGCGTCTGTGGCGGCATCGGCACCGGTGGCGCCAGCAGGCTGCAGCCGGCCAGCGTTGCGCCCGCCGCCACTGCGGCCCGATGCAGGCCGGATCTCATGCTCGTGCTCCTTGGGCGCGGCGGTGGGTGGGCGGGCGGCGATGGAGGTGGCGCGGACCTGCTGCGAAGATCCCCGCAGCGACCGCGGTCCGCCACGGCGCTGCGCACGGCCGCCCGGAGTCAGCGGGCAACATCCTGCCGGGTTTCGCGCGCCGCAGTCTACCGGCCGATTGCACGCCGGTCCTGCCTGATCCGGCCGCGGCCGGCATCGTCGCCACCGCCGGGCGGGCGAACGCTCGCGATCGGAGCGGACCCCCGCGCCGCGGCGCAGGACTGCTGCGCGGTCACAGGCGCAGCTCGTAGTCGATGATCACCGGCGCGTGGTCGGAGAAGCGCTGGTCGAGGTAGATCGACTCGCGCCGCGCCAGTGCGGCGAGCGCCGGCGTCGCCAGGTGATAGTCCAGCCGCCAGCCGACATTCTTCGCCCAGGCCTGGCCGCGGTTGCTCCACCACGTGTACTGCTCGGGCTTCGGGTTGAGCCGGCGGAAGACGTCGACCAGCCCGCCCTCGGTCAGCAGCCGCGTCATCCACGCTCGCTCCTCGGGCAGGAAGCCGCTGTTC
>CAZKCJ010000424.1:0-384 GCA_964550885.1 uncultured Rubrivivax sp.
CTGCGGCCGAACGGTCGGCGGCGCGCGCGGCCGACCCGAACGCAGCGCCCGGTGCAGCGCGCCCGCAGCTCGCGCTGCACCGCTTTGTCAGCGCGCTGCTGCCGCGGCTGATCGAGCACGCAGCGCAGGCGGCGGTGTTGCCGGCAGCGGTGCTCGAGGCGGCGTGGCTGGACGCGCGGGTCAACCGCTGCTGGCAGGCTTTCGCGCTGGCGATCGACGAGCCGATGGCCGCGCAGCTTGCCGCGCAGCTTGCCGCGCGGCTGCGCGCGCGCGGCAGGCAGCGCGCGCGCAGCGGCGACAATCGCCGGCGCGCCGCAGCCCCGGCGCGCCGCCCCGCCGCCGCCCACTGAAGCACCGACCGACCCAGATGGCCGTCTACCAGCT
>CAZKCJ010000424.1:394-1946 GCA_964550885.1 uncultured Rubrivivax sp.
CCGCAGCTCGGCGCCGACGCCTGGGTCGCCGAGACCGCGACCGTGATCGGCCGCGTGGTGCTCGGCGACGGCGCCAGCGTCTGGTACGGCGCGGTGCTGCGCGGCGACAACGAGTGGATCCGCATCGGCCGGCGCAGCAACGTGCAGGACGGCTGCGTGCTGCACGCCGACCTGGGCCTGCCGCTGACGCTGGGCGACGAGGTCACCGTCGGCCACCAGGCGATGCTGCACGGCTGCAGCATCGGCGACGGCACGCTGGTAGGCATCCAGGCGGTGGTGCTGAACCGCGCGCGCATCGGCCGCGGCTGCGTCGTCGGCGCCGGCGCGGTGATCCCCGAGGGCAAGGAGTACCCGGACCACACGCTGATCCTGGGCGCGCCGGCGCGCGTGGTGCGCAGCTTCGCGCCCGCCGAGCAGGGCCGCTTCGCGCACTCGGCGGCGCAGTACGTCGCGCTCGCGCAGCGGCACCGCGGCGCGCTGCGGCGGATCGGCTGAGCGCGCGTGGACGAGCTGCACGGCTTCCTGTTCGACGGGCTGCCGGTACGCGGACAGCTGGTGCGGCTGGAGGCGGGCTGGCGCGAGCTGCTCGCGCGGCGCAGCGGCGCGCCGTATGCGCCGCCGGTGCGCGAGCTGCTGGGCGAGTTGAGCGCGGCCGCGGTGCTGCTGCAGGGCAGCCTCGGCTTCGACGGCGTGCTCGAGCTGCAGCTGCAGGGCGCGGGCCCGGTGCGGCTGGCGGTGGCCGAGGTGCAGGCCGACCTGCGCTTTCGCGCGACCGCGACCGTGACCGGCACGGTGCCCGAAGCGGCCGGCCTGCCGGCGCTGATCGACGCGCGCGGCCAGGGGCGCTGCACGATCACGCTCGATCCGCCGCCGGGCGCGCCGGGGCGGCAGCGCTACCAGGGCGTGGTCGCGCTGCGCGACGAACACGACCGGCCGCTGCCGCGGGTCGCGCAGCTGCTGCAGCAGTACATGCGGCGCTCCGAGCAGCTGGACGCGCGGCTGGTGCTGGCTGCGGACGAGCGCGTCGCCGCCGGGCTGCTGGTGCAGCGGCTGCCGGCGGCGGGCGGCTCGCGGCCCTCGGGCGAGCGCGCCGAGGACGCGCCCGGCGGCGACGAGGACTTCAACCGGATCGCGCAGCTGAGTGCGACGCTGCGCCGCGACGAGCTGCTCACGCTGGACGCCGAGACGGTGCTGCGCCGGCTGTACTGGCAGGAGCGGGTGCGGCGCTTCGAGCCGCGCGTGCCGCGCTTCGCCTGCCGCTGCACGCGCGAGCGGGTGGCCGGCATGCTGCGCAGCCTGGGCCGCGCCGAGATCGACTCGATCGTCGCCGAGCAGGGCGCGGTCGCGGTCAGCTGCGAGTTCTGCGGCGCCGCCTACCGCTTCGACGCGGTCGAGGCCGCGCAGCTGTGCATCCCCGCCGCCGACCGGCCGGCGGCGCAGCGCTCGATCAACTGAGCCTACTTCCGGCAGTTGACCGCTTTGTGCCGCAGGCAAGATCGCATGAACAGTGACTTTCGAGCCCACGACGACCCTCACCTCTTGGGTGAGAGCG
>CAZKCJ010000425.1:0-1510 GCA_964550885.1 uncultured Rubrivivax sp.
CTTCAGCGCGCTCACCATGCTGGCTGTGGGCAATGCAGCGCAGAAGATGGTCGAGGAAGTGCGCCGCCAGTTCCGCGAGATCAAGGGCATCATGGAAGGCACCGGCAAGCCCGAGTACGGCCGCGCGGTCGACATGCTCACCGGCGCCGCGATCAAGGAGATGATGATCCCGTCGCTGCTGCCGGTGGTGGTGCCGATCCTGGTCGGGCTGCTGCTGGGCGCCGAGGCGCTGGGCGGCCTGCTGATGGGCACGATCGTCACCGGCCTGTTCGTCGCGATCAGCATGTGCACCGGCGGCGGCGCCTGGGACAACGCCAAGAAGTACATCGAGGACGGCCACCACGGCGGCAAGGGCAGCGACGCGCACAAGGCCGCGGTCACCGGCGACACCGTCGGCGACCCGTACAAGGACACGGCCGGCCCGGCGGTCAACCCGCTGATCAAGATCATCAACATCGTCGCGCTGCTGATCGTGCCGCTGCTGCCGGCGGGCACCGCCACCCGGGCGGCGAGCGCGCCGACGGCCGCGCCGGCGGTGGCGGTGGTCGCGGTGCCGGTGGTGGTCGAGGTCGCGCGCATCCAGGTGGTCGACCCGACGCTGGTCAAGTTCTACTTCGAGCCGGGCAAGACCGATCTGGCCGGCGGCGCCGCCGATGCGCTGGCCAGCGTCGCCAAGGGCGTGGCCGACGGCAAGAAGGCCGTGATCAGCGGCTACCACGACGCCAGCGGCGACCCGGCCGCGAACGCCGAGCTGGCGAAGGAACGCGCCCTCAAGGTGCGCGACACGCTGACCTCGCTGGGCGTGCCCGAGGACCGGATCGAGCTGAAGAAGCCCGAGGAGCTGACCGGCAGCGGCCCGGCCGCGGAAGCGCGGCGTGTCGAGGTCCACCTCGAGTAGCACCCAGCGCCCCGGCTGCGCGGGGCCGCCGCGCCCGCTGCCCGCTGCGGGCGCTGGCGACGGCCTGCAGTCGATTCACCGCCGCCGGCTGCTGCTGGCGGCACTCGCCGCCGGCGCGCTGCCGGCGGCTGCGCTGGCCGACGAGCCCGCGACCCCTGCCCGGCTCGGCTTCGCGCTGGGCAGCGGTGCGCTGCACGGCTACGCGCACATCGGCGTGGTCCGCGCCTGCGCGCGGCTCGGGATCGTGCCCTACGCGATCGCCGGCACCAGCGTCGGCGCGGCCGTCGGCGCGCTGTGGTCCGCCGGGCTGGACGCCGCGGCGATCCTGCGGGTCGCACGCCAGCTCGACTGGAGCCCGACCGCCAGCGCGCTGCTGCGCCGCCTGCTGCGCGGGCATCGCCACAACGACGCGCTGGTGAGCGCGATCGAGCACGCCACCGGCGGGCGGCGGATCGAGCAGCTGCCGATCCGCTTCGCCGCCGCCGCCAGCGACCTGCTCGACGGCGAGGCGGTGGTGCTGAGCAGCGGCCCGGTCGCGCAGGCGGTGGCCGCGTCGTCGGCGGTGCCGGTGTGGTTCGAGCCGGTGCGCATCGACGGGCGCGAGCGGGTCGA
>CAZKCJ010000425.1:1520-1930 GCA_964550885.1 uncultured Rubrivivax sp.
CGCGCGCCTGCTCGGTGCGCAGCGCGTGGTCGCGGTCGACGTCGCCTACCGCCCCTACGAGGAAAAGCCCAGCAGCTGGTTCGACCGCCTGCTGCAGCCGCTGCACATCGCGACCAACGCGCTCGCGCGCGAGCAGACGCGCAGCGCCGACTTCCTGCTCAAGCTCGACCTGCATCACCTGATGCTCGACCACTTCGACCCGGACGCGCTGATCGACGCCGGCGAGCGCGCGATGCTCGCGCTGGCGCCGGCGCTGCGCGCAGCTCCGCCAGCACCGCTGACAGCACCAGCGCCGCGCTGAGTCGCCGGCTGTCCCGGCGCAGCCGCGCGCAACGGCTGGCCGCAGCCGCCGCAGCGCGAGCGACGACTGGATGTCCATCCAGTCTAGACTGCGGCAATGCCCGCCCCGA
>CAZKCJ010000426.1:0-1922 GCA_964550885.1 uncultured Rubrivivax sp.
ACGCGCGCGAGGCCGCCGGCCGCGCGACCACCGACGTCGCGCAGGCGGCGCGCGCCGCGACCTACGGCGCGGTCGACACGCTGCTGGTCGACATGGACAACACCGTGTCGGGCCGGGTCGACGACGCGGACGGCGCGGTCAGCTTCGACGAGCAGCCGGACGCGCTCAACTACGGCGTCGCCGACGAGATCGCGCGCCGCGTGCTGCAGGCCGGCGGGCGCGTGTTCGCGGTGCGGCGCAGCGACCTGCCGCGCGACGCGGATCTCGCGGCGATCCTGCGCTATCCGGTCTGACGGCGGCGCGGCCGCCGAGGCAGCTGCGGCGGTCGCCCGGCAGCCGGCGCTCAATCGGCCGCGTCGACCACGCTGCCGCCGTCGGCGCGCCAGCGCAGCATGCCGCCGCGCAGGTTGGCCACCTGCTCGAAGCCGGCGCGCATCAGCATCGCCGCCGCGCGCGCCGAGCGCACGCCGGAGCGGCACACGGTCACCACCGGCCGCGCGCGCGGCAGCTCGGCCAGCCGCTGCTCGAGCTGGCCCAGCGGCAGCAGCAGCGCGCCGTCGATGTGCCCGAGCCCGCGGTCGAACTCGTCGGGCTCGCGCACGTCGAGCACCAGCACCTGGGCGCGGCGCTCGGCCAGCGCGTCCGGGGTGATCTCCCACAGGCCGGCGATCGTGAACGCGAGCGGCGCCCACTGCGGGTCGGCCGGCAGCTCGATGTCGCCCTCGGGGCGGCCGCAGCGCAGGTTCGCCGGCACCGCGAGCGCCATCTTCTTCGGGTGCGGCAGGCCGAGGTGGCGCATGAAGCCGATGAAGTCGCCCTCGCCGACCTCGCCGCCCAGCCGCGGGTTGAAGCGCCGCTCCTCGTCGATGCTGCTGACGCCCATGCCGTTGTAGTCGTGCCCCGGATGGACCAGGCAGCCGCCGGGCAGCGTGAACAGCTGGCTGCGCACCGAGCGGTACAGCGCCGCCGGATCGCCCTGCTGGAAGTCGGTGCGACCGCAGCCGCGGATCAGCAGGCTGTCGCCGGTGAACACGCGCGACGCATCGTCGAGCAGGTAGCTCAGGCAGCCGCGGGTGTGGCCGGGGGTTGCGCGCACCTGCAGGTGGCGGCCGCCGAAGTCGACGCGGTCACCGTCGCGCAGCAGCCGGTCGGCGCCGCTGGCGCCGCTGTCCGCCGCCAGCGCGATCCGGCTGCCCAGTCGCTCGCGCAGCAGCCAGGCGCCGGTCACGTGGTCGGCGTGCACGTGGGTGTCCAGCGTCCACTCGAGCTTCAGGCCCAGCTCGGCCAGCAGCGTGCAGTCGCGGCGCAGCTGCTCGAACACCGGATCGATCAGCACCGCCTGCCCGCTGGCGCGGTCGCCGAGCAGGTAGCTCCAGGTCGACGAACTGGGGTCGAACAGCGGGCGAAAGACCAGCATCGCACCCTCCGGCAGCGCACACGCGGCCGAGCATAGCCGCGCGCGCTGGCGCACGGCGCCTCGCTGCCGCGGTACCCTGGCGGCGCGGCGCCGCTTTCGCCGCAGCGGCTGCGCGCTGCGCCGCTGCGCGACACTCCCGTATCACCCCGATCAACCGGCGACCCGATGTCCATCGAAGCCGTCCTGTGGGACTTCGGCGGCGTGCTGACCAGCAGCCCGTTCGAAGCCTTCAACCAGTACGAGGCCGAGCTGGGCCTGCCGCCCGGCTTCATCCGCCGGCTCAACAGCGTCGACCCCGACCACAACGCGTGGGCGCGGCTGGAGCGCGGCGAGCTCACGCCCGAAGCGTTCGCGCCGGCCTTCGAGGCCGAGGCGCGCGCGCTCGGCGGCGAGCTGTCCGGCCGCCGCGTGCTCGAGCTGATCCACGGCCGGCTGCGCCCGGAGATGGTCGAGGCGCTGCGCCGCGTGCGCAGGCGCTATCGCGTCGCCTGCATCACCAACCGGC
>CAZKCJ010000427.1:0-1911 GCA_964550885.1 uncultured Rubrivivax sp.
CCGCCGGTGCCGCGCCGGCGGCCGCCACTGCCGGCGGCGCCGGCGCGGCCGCGGCGTCCGCAGCAGCCGGCGCCGCATCGGGCGGCGAGCGGCCGGCGACGGCAGCGACTGTGGCGACATCGGCTGCGGCTGCAGCGTCGGACACGACCACCGCGTCGACGGCAACCACCGCATCGACTGCGCCCGCAGCATCGGCGGCGTCGCCAGCGTTGCTTGCAGCGGCTGCGCCGGCAGGCTCGGCCGCGGCGACGGGATCGGCTGCGCCGGCCGTGCCGGTCGCGTCGCCGGCGTCGGTCGCGCCAGCCGCCGCGGCGGGGACCGCGGCCGGGCCTGCAGCAGCGCCTGCCGCTGCGGCCGCCGCCGGTTTTCACGCGGCGATCGCCCGGCTGAAGATCAGCGATGCGCGGGTCAGCTGGGAGGACCACGGCGTGGAGCCGGCGGCGGCGCTGCGCATCGAGCCGCTCGACCTGGAGCTGACCGGGCTGAAGTGGCCGATGCAGACCGACGCGGCGCTGCGCGTCGACGCGCGCGTGCTGGCCGCGCCCGATCGGCCGGCGGCGGTGCTGCACGTCGAAGGCGCGGCCAGCGACCGGCGCGCGCAGCTCGCGTGGAAGCTCGGCGAGGTCGACCTGGCGGCGGCGGCGCCGTACCTGCGGGCGTGGCTGCGGCCCAGCCTGCAGGGGCGCGCGCAGGCCCAGGGGCGGCTGCAGTGGGCGGCGGACGGCCCGCCGCAGCTGATGTTCGGCATCGAGCAGCTGCAGCTCGATGCGCTCGAGCTGGTCGAGCCCGGGCCGGCGAGCAGCAGGCATCGAGCCACCGTCCCCGCGCGGCTGGCGCGGCTCGAGCTGGCGGGCCTGCAGGTCGATCTGCGGCAGCACCGGGTCGTCGCCGCATCGCTGCGACTGCAGCAGCCGCAGCTGCAGCTGCAGCGCGCAGCCGATGGCCGCTTCGACGTGCAGGACTGGTGGCGTGGTGCGGCTGCCGCAGCGGATTCAACGCCGGCGGCAGCCGCGGCCGACGCCGGCGCCGCGACTGCAGCGTCGAGCACCCGAACGGCGCTCACGCCGGCGCGCGCCGACGAATGGCAGCTGCAGCTCGGCCAGCTGCAGCTCGACGGCGGCCGGCTGCAGCTGACCGATGCCGGCGTGTCGGCGGCGCCGCTGCAGCTCGAGGCGGTGCAGCTGCGCGCGACCGAGCTGCGCTGGCCGCTGGCTGCGCCGGGCAGTGGGGCAGCCGACTGGCCGCTGAAGCTGTCGGCGCGGCTGCGCACGGCCGGTGCCGAGGTGCCGGCGCGGATCGAGTGGGACGGCCGCATCGGCGTGACGCCCCTCGCCGCGCGCGGCCGGTTGCTGGTCGAGCGCTTTCCGGTGCCGGCGTTCGCGCCGCTGTTCGCGCAGCAGCTGCCGGTGGTGGTGCGCAGCCTGGAGGCCGGCTTCAGCGGCGAGCTCGACCTGCGCCAGACCGGCGCCGACTGGGCGGGACAGCTGCGGGGCGATGCGCTGCTGGCCGATCTGCGGCTGGCGCTGCCGGCGGCGGCTGCGGCTGCGGACGGGAGCAAGCGTGCGAGTGCCGAGACGAGTGCCGGCGGCAGCGGCAGTGTGAGTGCCGGTGCAGGTGCGAATACCGCTGCGAGTGCCGGTGCCGGTGCGAGTGCCGCTGCGAGCGCCGCTGCGAGCGGCAGTGACGCCGTCGCCGACGGCGGCATGCACGATCTGCTGCGCTGGAACGCGGTGGCCGCCAGCGGCCTGGAGCTGAAGCTGCAGCCGCCGGCCAAGCCGCAGCTGCAGATCGATGCGCTGCGCATCGCCGACTACGAGTCGCGCGTGCTGCTTGCCGAGGATGGCCGCCTGAACCTGCTGCGGCTGGCCGACCGGGGCGCGACGACGGCGCCGGGAACCGGCGCCGGTACCG
>CAZKCJ010000428.1:0-1907 GCA_964550885.1 uncultured Rubrivivax sp.
GCCGGCGGGCAGGCCCAGGCGCAGCCGGCGGCCATCGACCTCGATCCAGCTGCGCTGCAGCGGCGCGCCGGCCTCGTCGCCGGGCCGCGGCGCCGGCTCGAAGGCGGCGCCGAGCTCGGTCTCGATCCAGCGCGTGTGCACGCCGAAGCCCTGCTCGGCGGTGAAGGCCGGATCGTCGACCACCGCGCGGTGGAAGGGCAGCACCGTGGCCACGCCGTCGATCGCGAACTCGCGTAGCGCCCGGCGCGCGCGCACCAGCGCCTGCTCGCGGGTCGCGCCGGTGACGATCAGCTTGGCCAGCAGCGAGTCGAAGCTGCCGGGCACCTGGCTGCCGCCGGCCACGCCGCTGTCCAGCCGCACCCCGGGGCCGCCGGGCGGATCGAAGCGCTCGATGCGCCCCGGCGACGGCAGGTAGCCGCGGCCCGGATCCTCGGCGTTGATCCGGAACTCGATGCTGTGGCCGCGCGCCGGCGGCGTCGCGGTGAAGGACAGCGGCAGCCCGTCGGCCACGCGCAGCTGCTCGACCACCAGGTCGACGCCGGCGGTCTCCTCGGTCACCGGGTGCTCGACCTGCAGCCGCGTGTTCACCTCCAGGAACGACACCTGGCCGTTGCGGCCGAGCAGGAACTCCACCGTGCCGGCGCTCTCGTAGCCGGCGGCCGCGCAGATGTCGTGGGCGGCGCGGTGCACCTGCTCGCGCTGCGCGTCGCTGAGGAACGGCGCCGGTGCCTCCTCGACCAGCTTCTGGTTGCGCCGCTGCAGCGAGCAGTCGCGGGTGCCGACCACGACCACGTGGCCGTGCCGGTCGGCCAGCACCTGCGCCTCGATGTGGCGCGGCCGGTCCAGGTACTGCTCGACGAAGCACTCGCCGCGGCCGAACGCGGCGGTCGCCTCGCGCACCGCCGAGTCGTACAGCTCGGCGACCTCCTCGATCCGCCATGCGACCTTCAACCCGCGGCCGCCGCCGCCGTGCGCCGCCTTGATCGCCACCGGCAGGCCGTGCTGCTGCGCGAAGGCCAGCACCTCGGCGCTGCCGCGCACCGGCTCGGCGGTGCCGGCGACCAGCGGCGCGCCGACCTGCAGCGCGAGCTTGCGCGCGGCCACCTTGTCGCCGAGCGCGGCGATCGTCTGTGGCCGCGGGCCGATCCACGCGAGCCCGGCGTCGAGCACCGCCTGCGCGAACTCGGCGCGCTCGGACAGGAAGCCGTAGCCCGGGTGCAGCGCGTCGGCGCCGGCGGCACGCGCCGCCGCCAGCAGCGCGTCGATCGCCAGGTAGGTGTCGCCGGGGCGCACCCCCGGCAGCGCCCAGGCCTCGTCGGCCGCGTGCACGTGCCGCGCGTCGGCGTCGGGGTCGGCGTAGACCGCGACGCTGGCCACGCCGTAGTCGCGGCAGGCGCGGGCGATGCGCACCGCGATCTCGCCGCGGTTGGCGATCAGGACCTTGCGGATCATGCGGGTCGCTCCTGGGTCGCGGGCGCGCTGTCGCCCGGGTCGGTGAACGCGTCGAGCAGCCGCAAACGCAGGCCGCAGCCCACCGGCAGCTGCGCGGCCAGGTCCAGGTGGTGGCTGGCGACGCAGGCGATCACCGGGTAGCCGCCGGTCAGCGGGTGGTCGGCGAGGAACAGCACCGGCTGGCCGCCGGCCGGCACCTGGATCGCGCCGCTGACCGTGCCCTCGCTCGGCAGCTCGTCGTGCCGGCAGCGCGGCAGCGGCCGCTCGCCCTCGAGCCGCACACCGATCCGGTTGGACTGCGGCGTCACCCGCCACGTCTGCTGCGCGAGCAGCGCCAGCGCCTCGGGCTCGAACCAGTCGGCGCGCGGGCCCGGCAGCGCGTCCAGCGTCACCAGCTCGCCCGGCCGCGGCAGCGCCGGCGGCGCGGCCGCCTCGGGCTGGCCCGCGCGCAGCTG
>CAZKCJ010000429.1:0-1895 GCA_964550885.1 uncultured Rubrivivax sp.
GTCGCGGCGACGATCGCCAAGGGACAGACCCGCAGCTACAGCTTCAGCCTGGGCGCCGACACGCGCGTTGTCTTCGACAGCCTGACGCGCGACGTGTCGGGCGGCGACAGCTGGTACCTGCGCTGGGCGCTGACCGGGCCGCGCGGGCAGGTGGTGGCCGACCGGCCGTTCCGCCAGAGCGACTCGGCCGACGGCGTGTCGATCCTCGACCTGGCGGCTGGCGACTACACGCTCGGCGTGACCGCCACCAACGACATCGCCGGCGACTTCGCGTTCCGCCTGCTCGACCTGGCGCAGGCCACGCTGATCAACGTCGGTGATCGCGTCGACGGCAGCTTCGATCCGGCCAACGGCTCGGTGGCCTACGCGTTCGACGCGGCCGCCGGCCAGAACCTCTACTTCGACGTGATCGCGCGCAGCGGCGGCGATGCGCGCTGGACGCTGCTCGACCCGCTCGGCCGCGCGGTCTTCCAGCAGCGCGACTTCAACAGCGTCAACGCCAATGGCGACTACGGCCCGACCGCGCTCACGCTCGGCGGGCGCTACACGCTGCTGCTGGAGGCGCGCTATCACCGCGGCGACGTCGGCAGCTACAGCTTCCGGGTCCAGCCGGTCAGCGACGCCGCGATCGAGCTGCAGCTCGACGCGGTGCAGCAGCAGACGATCGCGTATCCCGGGCAGACGCACCGCTACAGCTTCACGCTGAGCGAGGCCAAGCGCGTCTACTTCGACTCGCAGACGGTCGACGTCGCCGGACGCGACAGCTGGTATCTGCACTGGTGGCTCGACGGCCCGGGCGGCTCGCTGGTTGCCGACCGGCCGCTGCGCGCGTCGGATTCGTACGAGGGCCTGAGCGTGCTCGACCTGGCGCCCGGCCAGTACACGCTGACGCTGCGCGCAACCGGCTCCGAGGCCGACCTCAGCGGCGAGTACCGCTTCCGCCTGCTGGATCTGACGAGCGCGCCGCTGATCACCACCGGCACGCCGGTGGCGAGCGTGCTGAACCCGGCCAACCAGACCGACGCCTACTGCTTCGAAGCCCGCGCCGGCGAGCGCTTCTTCTTCGATCGGCGCGAGCAGTCGGGCGGTGACACCTACTGGCGGCTGCTCGACCCCTACGGCCGCACCGTCTGGGGTCCGACCGGCTTCGGCAACGACGTCGACGTGACGACGCTGCCCTTCGACGGCGTGTACACGCTGCTGATCGAGGGCCGCTACTACGTCAGCGGCACCGCCGGCTACGGCTTCACCGTGCAGCCGGCGCCGCTGCAGGAGCCGATCCGCATCAGCCTGGAGTCCGAGCCGGGCCCCGACCTGCAGGTGGCCGACCTGCAGGTGGCGCCGGTGGGCGGCAGCGTGATCCGCGCCGGCGGCCAGGTGCACCTGAGCTGGAGCGTGACCAACGCCGGCGACCGGCCGGCGCAGGGGCCGTGGGCCGACCGGCTGCTGGTGCGCAACCTGGACCGCGGCGGCGAGCTGATCGCCAACGTGCTGCTCGACGACCCCGACGCCGCGCTCGCCCCCGGCGCGAGCCGCGCGCGCGAGCTGACGATCAGCCTGGCCGGCGGCGCACGCGGCGCCGGCAACCTGCGCTTCGAGGTGACCACCGACGTCGCCAACCGCGTGCCCGAGCCCGGCACCGGCGAGCTGAACAACTCGACTGCGGTGACCGCGGTGTCCGAGCTGTCACCCTATCCCGACCTGCAGGTCGACGGCCTGGTGGTCGAGCCGGCGGCCGGCTTCGCGCCGGGCAGCGCGGTCACGCTGCGCTGGCGCGTCGTCAACAGCGGCGACGTGGCGGCCACGGTCCGCTTCGCGGTCGAGAACGTGCTTCCGGGCTGGACTGGCCGCGTCGTCCACGTGGACGGCGGCGTGCCGGATGGCTCCGTCGCGAT
>CAZKCJ010000430.1:0-1882 GCA_964550885.1 uncultured Rubrivivax sp.
TCGGTCAGCGTGCCGCGCAGGATGCCCAGCCAGTTGCCGTAGGCCTGCACCTTGTCGGCGGCGTCGACCACGGCCACCGAATCCTCCAGATCCATGATGGTCGACAACGCCGCTTCGAGCACCAGGTCGGCGACGCCGGCCGCATCGTCGCGGCCGATCGCGTGCGCGCGGTCGATGCGGATGTCCAGGTGCAGCCCGTGGTGCACCAGCAGCACTGCCGACGGCGCGGCCGCATCGCCCTGGTAGCCGACGAACTGCGCCGGGCTCTTCAGCCCGACCTGGCGTCCGTCGGCCAGCGTCACCTGCAGCGCTTGGTCGACCACGCGGTAGGCGACCGAGTCCAGGTGCGAGCCCTTCTTCAGCGGCGCGCAGCGGTCGAGCACGTGGCGGCAGTACTCGATCACCTTGGCGCCGCGCACCGGGTTGTAGCCGGGGCCGCGGTCGGCGCCGTCGGCTTCGCTGAGCGCATCGGTGCCGTACAGCGCGTCGTACAGCGAGCCCCAGCGCGCGTTGGCCGCGTTCAACGCGTAGCGCGCGTTGGTCACCGGCACCACCAGCTGCGGGCCGGCCTGCAGCGCCAGCTCGGCGTCGACGTTCTTCGTGGTCACCCGCGCCTTGGCCGGCACCGGCACCAGGTAGCCGATCTGCTCGAGGAAGCGGCGGTACTTGCGCATGCTGCGGATCGGCCCCGGGTTGGCCAGGTGCCAGGCGTCGATCTCGGTCTGCAGCCGCTCGCGCTCGGCCAGCAGCGCCGCGCTCTTCGGCGCCAGGTCGTGCACGATCGCGTCGAAGCCGGCCCAGAAGGCCGCGGGGGCGACGCCGGTGCCGGGCAGCACCCGGTCCTCGATGAAGCGGTACAGCACGGTGGCGACTTGCAGGCGGTGGGTTCGGGTGCGTTCGGTCATGGCGTCAGGCTTTGGGTTTGGGGGTGGCAACGAGCTCCAGCACCGCGCGCAGGCTGGTGCCGGTGTGGGTGGGTTCGCAGTCGAGCTGCTCGGGCGGCTGGCCGCTGCGGTCGACCCACAGCGTGGTGTAGCCGTACCAGGTGGCGCCGATCGCGTCCCAGCTGTTGCTGGACACGAACAGGATCTCGCGCGCCGGCAGCGCCAGCGCCTGCGGCCCGAGCGCGTAGGCAGCGGCGTCGGTCTTGTAGCGCTGCACCGCCTGCACCGACAGCAGCGGGTCGAGCCGGTCGGCGATGCCGGCGCTCTTCACCGCCACCGCCAGCATGTCCGGGTGGCCGTTGCTGAGGATGCCGGCGCGCACCCCGCGCCGCTGCAGCTCGGCCAGCACCTCGCGGTTCTCGGGGAACGCGCTCAGGTGCCGGTACTGGTTCATCAGCCGGTCCTCGGCGGCTGCATCGAGCACGAGCTTCAGCCGCAGCGCCGCGTGGCGAAGCGCTGCGCGGGTCAGCTCCCAGAACGGCCGGTAGCGGCCGCTCATCGTCAGCAGCCGGGTGTAGTCGATCTGGCGGTCGCGCCACTCCTGGCTCAGCCGCTGGCCGCTGCCCGGGAAGGTCTGCTCGGCCAGCAGCGCCGCGCTGTGCACGTCGAACAGCGTGCCGTAGGCGTCGAACAGCACCGCGCGCAGCGGTGCGTGCGTGCGCGCTCGGCCGGCGGTGCTCGTCATGCGACCGATGCTATTGCCAACCAGCCTGACGATTGCGTCCGGCAAAGGTCTTGGATTGCTGCGTCCGACTTACATAATCGGTCCGCACGACCCCGCAGCACGAGCAGCGTCCGTGGCCCGGCTGAAGCAGATCCAGACCTTCGTTTCGGTGGCCCTGAAGGGCAGCCTGACCGCCGCCGCGCAGGCCGAAGGCGTGGCGCCGGCGGTGATCGGCCGGCGCATCGACGCGCTGGAAGAGCGCCTGGGCGTCAAG
>CAZKCJ010000431.1:0-1870 GCA_964550885.1 uncultured Rubrivivax sp.
GACACCTGGCTGCTGTACCTGCTGACGTCGATCGGGCTGTCGCTGTCGCCGGGGCCGAACGGGCTGCTCGCGCTGACCCACGGCGCGCTGCACGGGCAGCGGCGCACGCTGTGGACGATCGCCGGCGGCGCGCTCGGCTTCACCACGGTGATCGCGCTGTCGCTGTTCGGCATCGGCGCGCTGCTGCGCGCGTCGCTGGGCGCGCTGACGGTGATGCAGTGGCTGGGCGGCGCGTACCTGGTGTGGCTCGGGGTGCAGGTGTGGCGCTCGCCGCCGATCGCGCTGGACCTGGCGGCCGCGGCGCCGGCGGTGAGCGGCGGCACGCTGTTCCGGCAGGGCCTGCTGTCGGCGCTGACCAACCCGAAGGCGCTGCTGTTCTTCGCCGCGTTCCTGCCGCAGTTCATCGACCCGGCGCGCCCGCTGGCGCTGCAGTTCGTGCTGATGGCCGGCACCTTCGCGGCCACCGAGATCGCGACCGAGCTGGTGATCGCCGGCGCCGCCCACCGGATCCGGCCGTGGCTGCAGCGCAGCGGCCGGCGCTTCAACCGCGCCTGCGGCGCGATCTTCGTGGCGATCGGCGCGGCGCTGCCGCTGCGCGGCTGACGCGGCGCGCGCCGCCGAAGATCCGGCCACCCGAACGGCACGCGCGCGGGCAGGCGCAGTAGCATCGCCGCCGACGATGACCGCCCGCCCCGCCCTGCCGTCGAGCCCGCTCCCGCTGCCCGAGCGCGCGCTGGCGCCGCAGACCGCGATCGACGAGTTCGAGGTCGAGCGCGTGCTCGCGCAGAGCAGCTTCTCGATCGTCTATCGCGCCTACGACCACGTGCTCAAGCTGCACGTGGCGATCAAGGAGTACCTGCCCGACGCGCTCGCGCTGCGCGGCGGCGAGACGCAGGTGATGCTGCGCGACCGCGGCCACGCCGAGCGCTTCCAGGCCGGCGCGCAGGCCTTCGTCGGCGAGGCGCAGACGCTGGCGCGCTGCGACCACCCGTCGCTGGTGCGGGTGGTGCGCATCCTGCAGCGCCACGGCACCTACTACCGCGTGCTGCGCTACACCCCCGGGCCGACGCTGCAGGCCTGGCGGCAGGAGGCGGGCTCGCCGCCGGCGGCGCACAGCCTGCGCAGCTGGCTCGACGGGCTGCTGGGCGCGCTCGAGGCGCTGCACGAGGAGGGCTGCGTGCACGGCGCGGTCACGCCGGCCAACGTGCTGCTGCTGCCCGGCGACAAGGCGGTGCTGCTGGACTTCGACGCGGTGCGCGGCGCGCTGCTCAGCGACCACGCGCAGGGCATGATGACCGCGTTCGAGCCCTGCTTCACGCCGCCCGAGCAGCACGAGCCGTCGGCGCAGGCGGCGCAGGGGCCGTGGACCGACCTGTACGCGCTGGCGGCGACGTTGCACTACGCGGTCGGCGGGCAGCTGCCGCCGCCTGCGGGCGCGTCGGCGGCGGCGCCCTTCGAGCCCTTCGTGGCGCTGTGGACGCGGCTGGCCGAGGCTCAGCCGACGCTGGGCGACGCCCCGGCGTGGCTGGCCGCGCTCGACGCCTGCCTGCTGCCGGATCCGCAGCAGCGGCCGCAGACCGTGGCCGAGCTGCGCGCGCGCCTGGCCGCGGCCGACCCCGCGCCGGCGCGCCGCGGTCGCGCGCCGCGGGCTGGATCGCGGCGCGGCGCGGACGCGAAGCACGCAGCGGGCACGAAGCACGCACCTGCTGCCGCCGGTGGCGAGCGGGCGGCCGGGGATGCGGCGGCCGCTGCGCCGTCTGCGGCGGCGGCACCCACGGCAGCGGCTGCGTCCGCGGCAGCAGCAGCGGCAGCGGCTGCATCCGCATCACCGGCTGCGCCCGATGGCGCTGCGCCGGCGCCGTCCGCGGCG
>CAZKCJ010000432.1:0-269 GCA_964550885.1 uncultured Rubrivivax sp.
GACGCGCCAGCGGCGTGCGCGGCTGCAGCGGCGCGCGCAGCGCGTGCCAGCCGGCGCGCAGCAGCAGCGCCGCGCGGTCCGGCGGCGGCTGCGCGATCCACGGCCGCGGCGGCGGCGGCGGCGCGACCTGCGGGGTCGCGTCGTGCAGCCGCAGCGCGATCCGGCTGCCGCCGGCGGCGTCGACCGCCGCGTGGTGGATCTTGGTCAGCAGCGCGAAGCTGCCCGGCGGCAGCTCGAGCAGGTGGTCCAACCCCTCGACCACGTAGACC
>CAZKCJ010000432.1:279-1853 GCA_964550885.1 uncultured Rubrivivax sp.
ACGTAGACCTCCCACAGCGGCCGGTTGCGGTCCAGCGCACGCGCGTGGATGCGCGACGCCTGGATGCAGAACTGCCGCCAGTCGCCCGGCTTGGGCAGCGCGATGTGGCGCACGTGGTACTCGAGGTCGAAGTTCGGGTCGTCGACCCAGTACGGGTGGTCCAGGCCCAGCGGCACCGACTGCAGCCGGCTGCGGAACACCGGCAGGTCGGCCAGCCGGCTCTCGATGTGCGCGAGGATCGTCTTGAAGCGCAGCCGCCCGCCAGGCACCGTGCTCTGGTCGTAGATCGACACCAGCGTGACGTTGGCGTTGCTGTGCAGCGTGTCGGAGTACAGGAAGCCGGCGTCGTGCGCGCTCAGCTGCCGCAGCGCGCCGCGGCGCGCGGCGGCGGTCACGGCGCGCGGCGCCGGCTGCGCGCGCACCGCCCGGCTGCTCCCGCGTCCCCGGCCGCTCGCCACGGCAGGCTCAGAGCCGGCGGGCCTCGAAGGTGTTGCAGCTGGCCATCGTGCCGCTGCTCAGCCCCTTGCGGAACCAGGCGACGCGCTGCGCGCTGCTGCCGTGGGTGAAGCTCTCGGGCACCACCACCCCCTGGCTGCGCCGCTGCAGCGTGTCGTCGCCGATGCGCGACGCGGCGTTGAGCCCTTCCTCGACGTCGCCCGGCTCCAGCCACTGCCTGGCCTGGTTCGAGTGGTGCGCCCACACCCCGGCGAGGCAGTCGGCCTGCAGCTCGAGCCGCACCGACAGCGCGTTCGCCTGCTCCTCGGGCACGCTGCCGCGCAGCTGGTCGACCTTCTCGGTCAGGCCCAGCAGCCGCTGCACGTGGTGACCGACCTCGTGCGCGATCACGTATGCCTGCGCGAAGTCGCCAGGCGCGCCGAGCTCGCGCTCAAGCGTGTCGAAGAAGCCGAGGTCGATGTAGACCTTGGCGTCGGCCGGACAGTAGAACGGCCCCATCGCCGCCTGGCCCATGCCGCAGGCGGTGCGCGTCGCGCCGCGGAACAGCACCAGCGTCGGCGGCTGGTATTCGCCGCCGGCGCGGCGGAACTGCTCGCCCCAGACCTCCTCGGTGCTGGCCAGGATCGTCGACACGAAGGCCGCCGCCGCGTCGTCGGCTGGCGGCCGCTGCGCCGGCTGCTCGACCGCCGCGTCCGTCGGCACGCCGCCGAGCATGCCCAGCATCGTCAGCGGGTTGATGCCGAACAGCATGCCGACGACCACCGCGATCAGCAGCCCGCCCAGCCCGAGCCCGCGACCGCCGATCCGCGGCAGGCCGCCGCCGAAGCCGCCGCCGCGCCGGTCCTCGACGTTGTCGCTGCGCCGCCCGCCTTCCCACCGCATCGCATCCCCCCGCTTGCGGCGCCGCGGCGCCGCCTGGTCTCAGGTCTTCGGCAGCGTCACCCCGCGCTGGCCCTGGTACTTGCCGCCGCGGTCCTTGTAGCTGGTCTCGCAGACCTCGTCGCTCTCGAAGAACAGCACCTGCGCGCAGCCCTCGCCAGCGTAGATCTTGGCCGGCAGCGGCGTGGTGTTGGAGAACTCCAGCGTCACGTAGCCCTCCCATTCCGGCTCGAAGGGGG
>CAZKCJ010000433.1:0-1839 GCA_964550885.1 uncultured Rubrivivax sp.
AAGCACATCTTTCTCGGCAAGCCGGGGGAGACCTACTTCTCCACCAGCGACATCGGCTGGGTGGTGGGCCACAGCTACATCGTCTACGGCCCGCTGATCGCGGGCATGGCGACGATCCTGTACGAAGGTCTGCCGACCCGGCCCGACGCCGGCATCTGGTGGAGCCTGGTCGAGAAGTACAAGGTCACCTCGATGTTCAGCGCGCCGACCGCGGTGCGGGTGCTGAAGAAGCACGACCCGGCCTACCTGAAGAAGTACGACCTGTCCTCGCTGCGCGCGCTGTTCCTGGCCGGCGAGCCGCTGGACGAGCCCACCGCGCAGTGGATCGCCGGCGCGCTCGGGCTACCGATCATCGACAACTACTGGCAGACCGAGACCGGCTGGCCGATCCTGGCGCTGTGCAACGGCCTGGAGCCGCAGCGCAGCAAGTTCGGCTCGCCGGGCAAGGCGGTCTACGGCTTCAACGTGAAGCTGGTCGACGAGGCCACCGGGCAGGAGGTGCAGGGCACCGACGCCAAGGGCGTGGTGATGATGGAGGGCCCGCTGCCTCCGGGCTGCATGCAGACCGTCTGGCGCGACGACGAGCGCTTCATCAAGACCTACTGGACCCAGCTCGGCGGGCGCTGGCTGTACAGCACCTTCGACTGGGGTGTGCGCGACGACGAGGGCTACTACTTCATCCTCGGCCGCACCGACGACGTGATCAACGTCGCCGGCCACCGGCTGGGCACGCGCGAGATCGAGGAGAGCATCTCCAGCCATCCGAACGTGGCCGAGGTCGCGGTGGTCGGCGTCGCCGACCAGCTGAAGGGGCAGGTGGCGATGGCCTTCGCGATCCCGAAGGACGCGACCGGGCTGGACGAGCCGGCGGCGCGGCTGAAGCTCGAGGGCGACATCATGAAGCTGGTCGACGCGCAGCTCGGCGCGGTCGCGCGGCCGTCGCGGGTGCTGTTCGTCAGCTCGCTGCCGAAGACCCGTTCGGGCAAGCTGCTGCGCCGCGCGCTGCAGGCGGTGGCCGAAGGGCGCGACCCGGGCGACCTGACGACGATCGAGGACCCGAGCTCGCTGCAGCAGATCAAGACGCTGGTTGCGCCGGCGAAGTGAGCCGGCCAAGGATGCGGCGCTGCTGACCCGGCACCGCCGCGGCGGCGAGCGGCCGCGGCCTGCGCCGCGCCACGCGGATGCCGGTGCTGGTGCTGGTGTTGCAGCGCGCCGCCGCTGCCGCTGTCGCCACCATCCGGCCGCGGCAGCGCAGCGCCGGCCTCGTGCCCGGCCACTGCGCGTGCGTCAGGGCGCGATCGCCGCGAGCGCGTCGTTGAAGCTCTTGCTCGGACGCATCACCGCTGCGACCTTGGCCGCGTCGGTCAGGTAGTAGCCGCCGATGTCGACCGCGCGGCCCTGCACCGCCGCCAGTTCGCCGACGATGCGCTGCTCGTTGGCCGCCAGCGTCGCGGCCAGCGGCTTGAAGCGCGCGGCCAGGTCCGGGTCGTCGGTCTGCTCGGCCAGCTGCTGCGCCCAGTACAGCGCCAGGTAGAAGTGGCTGCCGCGGTTGTCGAGCTCGCCGCTCTTGCGCCGCGGGCTCTTGTCGTTCTCGAGCAGCTTGCCGGTGGCCGCGTCCAGCGTCTGCGCGAGCACCGTCGCCTTCGCGTTGTGCTCCTTCAGCCCCAGCTCCTCGAGGCTGACCGCCAGCGCCAGGAACTCGCCGAGCGAGTCCCAGCGCAGGTGGTTCTCCTCGAGCAGCTGCTCGACGTGCTTCGGCGCCGAGCCGCCGGCGCCGGTCTCGTACATGCCGCCGCCGGCCAGCATCGGCACGATCGACAGCATCTTCGCGCTGGTGCC
>CAZKCJ010000434.1:0-1836 GCA_964550885.1 uncultured Rubrivivax sp.
CGCGTGAAATGCGGCTCGGAACGAAAGTGTACTATTTACGGATAACTTCTAAGCGTCGAAGGCCTTCTGTACGCCTTCGGGCAGCGCTGCGTTCAACTCGGTTCTCCTTCGTCGCTCGCTTCCCGGTGGCGGGGACGCATGCCGCGGCGGGCGCATGGGGCAGTGTAGGAGCTGTGCGCAGGGTCGTGCGCCGTGGGTGTTCCGGCGGTGGCGCGCGCATTCCCGGGTGGCGGGCGCGAATCGGCGGGCAAAGGCGGCGCAGTCGCCGGCATCGACCGCGCCCAGCGTGTGCGACGATTCGCGCCGCGATGCGCGCTGCTGCCCATGACGCCGTCCGCCGCGCGCTGTGCGCGGCGCTGCCGCTGCTGGCGCTGCGGCGGCTGCACGCGGCCGACGCGCTACCGCTGCGCAACCTGATCGTGGAGCTGCGGCTCGACGACACCGCTGCCGTCGACGGCGGCGGCGCGGCCGGCGGCGAGCTGCGCATCGACAGCCGCGGCAACGTGCAGGCGCGCGCCGAAGTCCGCACGCTGGGCAGCACCCGCCGCACGAGCAGCGGCCTGCAGTCGGTGCGGGTGCTCAACGGCGGGCGCGCGCGGATGCAGCTGGTGCAGACCCAGCCGCTGGTCGGCGCGGTGGCCGTGTGGTCGGGCGTCGGGCCGTCCGGACCGGGCGCGCCGCCCTGGGGGCCGCCGGGCGCGCGGCCGGGCCCGCCATCGGGTCGACCGCCGGACCTGCGGCATCCGCCGCCCGGGCCGGGTGGACCGGGCTTGCCGCCCGGCGGCCGTCCGCCCGGCTGGGGCCCGCCGCCGGGCGGCGCGCTGGTCACCGCCTGGGCCGAGCTGGTCGACGGCTTCGAAGTGCGGCCGCAGTGGCCCGGCGGCGCGGCGCCGGTGGTCGTCGAGATCGGCGCGCAGCGCCGCGTCGGCGTCGCCGGTGCGAACACGCTGCCGCCGAGCTTCGAGCTGTGGACGACGGTGCAGGCGCCGCTGGACGAATGGACCGAGCTGGCGCAGGTGCAGCAGGACGCGAGGGCCACCGCCCGCTGGGGCAGCACGACCGCCGCATCGAGCCAGGTCGCGCGTCTCGAGCTGCGCGTGAGCCTGGCCGACTGACCCTGGCGCCGGCAGTTGACCGCTTGCAGCCGCCGGTAACACTGCATCAACCCTCGAGCGCCGTCCTCCGAGCAGCGTCACCGCTGGGGTGTGAGCACGCTGCGCGCCCGATCGAGCCGCCCTCGAGGCGCGCTGGCGGCGTTGCGACGCCTCGCGCTGGCCCGCGCCATCGCTGCGCTTCGCGCCTTGCGATCACGCCCGATGGCGGCCCGTTCGGGCGCGCCCAACTGCCGGATCTCGGCTGACCGGCTGCGTGCACGGCGCCGCATCGGCGTCGACCCCAGGACGCGCACCGGCGGTTCGCGCACCAGCGGCCTCAGCCGACGCCGTTCAGCCCGGCTTCGGCCACAGCACCCACCAGCGCAGCGGCTGCTTGGTGCGGCCGGCCTGCGCCTCGGCGGCCTCGCCCCAACCCCAGAAGTAGTCGGCACGCACCGCGCCGGTGATCGCGCTGCCGGTGTCCTGCGCGCTCACCAGCCGCTGCAGCGGCCGGCTGCTCAGCGGCTCGGTCGCGTCGATCCACAGCAGCGCGCCGTAGGGCACGCTGGCCGGGTCGACCGCGACCGACCGCCCCGGGGTCAGCGGCACGCCGAGCGCGCCCCTGGGCCCGAGCTGCGGGTCGGGCAGCGGCTCCTCGCGGAAGAACACCACCCGCGGGTTGCTCCACAGCATCTCCTGCACGCGCCCCGGGTGGCGCTGCGCCCAGGCCTTGATGGCCGGC
>CAZKCJ010000435.1:0-1827 GCA_964550885.1 uncultured Rubrivivax sp.
CGATCAGCACTGGGTTGTTCTGGGTGCGCCGCTGCAGCACCTGGATGGCGCGGCGGATCTCGTCGTCGCGGCCGATCACCGGGTCGAGCTTGCCCTGACGCGCGCGCTCGGTCAGGTCGAGCGTGTACTTCTTCAGCGCCTCGCGCTGGCCCTCGGCCTCGGCCGAGTCGACCTTGCTGCCGCCGCGTACCGCGTCGATCGCGGCTTCGAGTGCCTTGCGCGTCAGGCCGTGGCCGCGCACGGTGCCGCCGAAGTCGCCCTTCGAATCGGCGGCGGCCAGCAGGAACATCTCGCTGGCGATGAACTGGTCGCCGCGCTTGGTGGCCTCCTTGTCGGCCGCCTGCAGCAGCTGCACCAGGTCGCGCCCCGGCTGCACCGGGCCGCCGCCCTGCACGCTCGGCAGCGCGGCGATGGTCGTGTCCATCGCGGTCTTCAGCCCGGCGGTGTCGGCGCCGGCGCGGTCGAGCAGCGCCTTGGGCCCGTCGGCCTGGGTAAGCATCGCCGCCAGCAGGTGGGCCGGCTCGATGTACGGGTTGTCGCGCGCGACGGCCAGGCTCTGCGCATCGGCCAGAGCCTGCTGGAACGCGGTCGTCAGCTTGTCCACACGCATTGCAAACCTCCTTCGATCGCAAGGGCATCTTGGGCGGCCCGGCGCGATTTCAAGGTTTGCGCGGCGCGCGCACGCGCCGGCAGCGGCGCGCTGCCGGGCTCAAGGACGACAAGGCCGGCCGACTCGCGTCGGCCGGCTCGCGGCGGGGGCGGGCGAAGGGCCGGGGCCTACTTCGGCGAGGCGGGCGTGAAGCCGCCCTGCACGCCCAGTGCGCCGCCGGTGCCCAGCCCGCCCTCGACCGTCTGCGCACGGTAGTTGCGCACCGCCTTGACCAGCTGGTTGTAGCTGTCGGCGAAGGCGGCGACGATGATCTTGCCCTCAGGGGTGCTGGTGTAGCCGCCGGCGCCGCCGGCCAGGCCGCCGCCGAAGGCGCCGCCGAACAGCGCGAAGTCGACGTTCTTCGCGCTGCCCTCGGCCGCGGCCAGCTGCACGCCGGAGCGGTTGTCGACCATGATCAGCGTGGTCGACGCCTCGTTGCTCTTCAGCCCGCCGGCGATCGCGCCGAGCACGCCGAGCTTGCCGCCCAGCCCGGCGAGCGCACCGCCGATGCCGCCGGTGTTCTGGCTGAACTGGATGCTCGGGCTCATCGTGTAGTCGGCGGCGACCATCTGCCCTGGCCCCATGTTGCTGCCCGCGCGCATCTCGCCGGAGTCGCGCAGCTGGCGCTCCATCTGCATGTTGCGCATCGCCGCACCGCGCTCGACGACGACGAAGCAGTTCGACTGCTGGATCATCATCCGCAGCACCGGCACGGTCGAGCCGAGCTTGTAGCTCATCAGCGTCTGGTACCAGGGTGCGCTCTGGTCCTCGACCACACCGATGGTCCCGAGCGTGCGGTCGCAGTGCTCGAGCGCGCTGTTCGCGCCTTCGCTGTTGGCGCCGCCCGCGGCACCGGTGACGGCGCCCTTGCTGCCGCCGCCGATCTCCTGCGCGAACGCCAGCCCGGCACAGGCGAACAGACCCGCGGCCACGCCGGCGCGCAGCGCGGCTGACCGCAGGGCCGGGGTGGACGGTTGCGTACGGCTCATCGGAACTCCCTTCGCGCAGATGGTGGGGCGCGGCCGCGCGGCCGCAGGCGCCGATCTTAAGACCGCGGAAGCGCTCGCGGCCATCCGCAAACGAGGGTATGCGTGGCCTGCTGCACCTGCCGCCGCCGCGCGCTGCACCGCCGCCCGCGCCGCTGCCGCCGGCGCCGACCCGCGGCTCAGCGGGCCCGG
>CAZKCJ010000436.1:0-1814 GCA_964550885.1 uncultured Rubrivivax sp.
CAGCGCACCGCATCACGGCCCACTCGGGCGCGTCCAACTGCCGGAAGTAGGTTGACCTTTGCGTGCCGACGCCTTGCGGTGCTTGGCAGTGCGCCGGTGAAGGCCTCGCTTCGGGGACGCAGCAGAAGCCCCCAGCCAATGCCTGCAGGGCCGTGCTGGTCGGCAAGCCGGTGCCTGAAGCCGGCGCGCGGTCCGAGGCGTCCAGCCGCATGCTGCGCTGTCGCGGTGACCGCGCAGCGTCGCGCGTCAGTCGAGGTACGCCGGCGGCTTGGGCAGCTCGGCGAAGTCCTCCGTGTCGTGCTCGATCACCAGCCGCGCGTTGCGGTTCTTCACGATCGTGTCGATGCGGTCGAACGACGCCATCGTGTCGGCACGGCTGTAGTTGCCGCCGGGCACGCGGTGGTACTGGCGGTTGGCGCGCAGGTGGTACAGGTCGCCCGACAGCAGCACCCAGCCGGTGTTCGGCAGCTGCAGCAGCAGCGACTGGTGGCCGGGCGTGTGCCCCGGTGTCTTCAGGATCCGCACCGTGCCGTCGCCGAACACGTCGTGGTCGCCGCGGATCACCTGCTGCCTGGCCGCGGCCAGCGCGTTCTTGAACGCGTCGTTGGCGAACACGATCGGCGGGTTCGCGCGGATCGCGTCGACTTCGGCCTGGTTGACGATCCAGGTGGCGCCGGGGTAGTTCTTCGCATTGCCGGTGTGGTCGCCGTGGAAGTGCGAGAAGGCGACGAAGTCGATGTCCGCCGGCGCCAGGCCGATCTGCTGCAGCTGGCTGGCCAGGGTCTGCTTCAGCCGCACGGCGAACAGGGTGCCGAGCATGCCGCCGTCCTTCAGCGCGGCAATCTCGTCGCCGATGCCGGTGTTCCACAGCAGCGTGCCCTTCGGATGCCGGATCACGAAGCAGGGTGACACGCCGGCGTTGGTCTGGCCGTCGTAGTCGAAGGTGTCGGAGAAGAAGTTCTTGTTCTTGGTGAACATGTCGCCGCAGTCGAGCGCGTACAGGCGCAGCTGCGCCACCGGCTCGGCGGCGGCCGCGGCGCCCGCGCTGCCGAGCAGCGCGACGACGAACAGGATGATCGAGGGCAGTTGGCGCATGGTCGTGGCTCCTGGCAAGGCCTCTTCTTCGGGCTGCTGCGAGCATGGAAGGCGCGCATCGGCCGTCGCAGCTTCGGCGCGGGTGCGCGCAGGGTTCAGCCGTCGCCGCCGCGCAGCGCCCGCTCGATCCGGCGGTCGGGCACCAGCCACATCACCGCGACGCCCACGAACAACGCCTGCGCGACCCACGGGCGCACGAAGGTCGCCGCGATCGCCAGCGCGTAGAATAGCGGCGACAGCTTGCCCTTCCAGTCGAAGCCGATCGCGCGGCGCAGCGGGTCGTCGCCGCCGTTGGCGGCGATGATCCGCCGCTGCAGGATCGCGTAGGCGATGGCCGCGGCCAGCAGCACGCCGCCGTACAGCGCCGACGGCCGCGACGCGAAGTGGTTCTCGCCCATCCAGCCGGTGACGAACGGCAGCAGCGACAGCCAGAACAGCAGGTGCAGGTTCGCCCACAGCACGCTGCCGCTGACCCGCTTGCAGGTGTGCAGCAGGTGGTGGTGGTTGTTCCAGTAGATGCCGACGTAGACGAAGCTGAGCACGTAGCTCAGGAACGCCGGCCACAGCGGCCCGAGGTCACGCCACTGCGCGCCGTGCGGCACCTTCAGCTCGAGCACCATGATCGTGATGATGATCGCGATCACGCCGTCGCTGAAGGCTTCGAGCCGGCCCTTGCCCATCGCTGCGCGCCCGCTTCAGCGCAGCGCCCGCGCGGCCGG
>CAZKCJ010000437.1:0-418 GCA_964550885.1 uncultured Rubrivivax sp.
CGGCGGGCAACCGCGCGGCGAGCGTGTCGTTGAAACGGCGCACCGCCTGCGCCTCGGAATCTTCGAGACGGGCTTCGAGGTTGCCCAGCACGCGCCACGCCGGCGGCACCAGGTTGCCGATCACCACCTGGCGCGCCGCACCGTCGTGCCAGGCGGCGCAGGCGTCGAGCAGCTCGTCCTGGAGCGCCTGCGCGGCGGCTTGCAGCGGCGCGCCCCGGGCGGCAGCTTCGCGCAGACCGCGCGCATGCGGAAACAGCCACAGCACATGGGGGGCGAAGCGATGCAGCGCCGAGTCCGCATCGCGCAGCGTCTGCCGCCAGGTGCCGAACGGCAGCACCAGCGGATCGAGCCGGATGCCTTCGAGCAGCAGGTGCCAGCCGATCGCCGGCACCAGGTCGTCGAGCGTGACATCGCCGCC
>CAZKCJ010000437.1:428-1046 GCA_964550885.1 uncultured Rubrivivax sp.
AGCGCGCGCAAGCAAGCCAGCGCCGCCTCGGCGCGGCCATCGCGCAGCAGCGCCATCGCTTCGCGCGCGGCCGGCACGATCGAATCTGTCGCTGACGTGCCGTGCGCGGCGTCGTCGTGCGAGCCGGAGGCCGGCTGCTGATGTCCGGTCACGGCGCCTCCAGCACTTCGACCAACCCGAGCCCGCCGACGAGGTAGAACGCCACGCGCGCGTTGTCGAACAACAGCGCCGGCTTCGGCGGCGAAACCACGGTGAACGCTTCGCCCGCGTCGAGCGCCAGCTGCGCGAGCGCAGCGTCGAAGCTGGGCGCAGCGAAGCAGACGTGGTACATGTGGTCGCCGCGCCGCTTGAACAGCCGCGCCAGCGCTTCATTGCCCGGCAGCGGCGTGACCAGTTCGATCGCCGCGCTGCCCTCGGGTCCGCCGCACAGCTGCAGCCGGGCCTGCTGCAGCGGGTCATCGACGACGCGCCCGGGGCGGTAGCCCAGCTTGCGCAGCCGCGCAGCCGATCGCTCGGGGTCGTCGGTCAGGAGGCCGACGTGATGAAAGCGCAGGGCTGCCGCGCTCACACCGCCGCTCCTTGCCGGCGCAGCACGTAACCGACGTTGACCGCCAGCCG
>CAZKCJ010000437.1:1056-1427 GCA_964550885.1 uncultured Rubrivivax sp.
CGGGCAGCAGCGTCAGCCGGTCGCGCCACACCTGCCCCGCCCGCCAGCCGCGCGCGCTCGCAGTCGGCCACCGCACGGTCATCGCGGCCGAACGCGCACGACGCCTCGATCTGCAGCCCGCGTTGGGCGAACAGTGCTTCCAGCGCGGCCAGCGTACCCGGGTTGTACAGGTGGTCGATGGCCGGTGCGTTGATGCAGGTGGTCAGGTAGATGCGGCCGTCGGCGGCGATGCAGTCGCGTGCACGGTCGAGGAACGCGGCCGGCTCTTCGACGTGCTCGAGCACCTCGCCCATCACCAGCAGCGACGCTGGCGCCAGCTCGCGTGCCTGCAGGAAGTCCATCTGCACGAGCTGCGCCGGCGGCAGCGGCCC
>CAZKCJ010000437.1:1437-1809 GCA_964550885.1 uncultured Rubrivivax sp.
CGAATTCCGCAGATCGTTGATCACCGCCGCGTCGAAGCCCGGAAACTTCTTCGGATCCTTCGACAGATCGTGCGGCAGATCCGCCTTCACCCAGGTCAGCAGAAACTCCCGCAGGCGCGTCTTCGCCCGCGGATCGGCCAGCATGCGGCGCGTCAGTGCGATGCTGGTGGCGCTGACGTCGATGCCTTCGTACGCGGCGAATGCGCTGGTGCGCAGCGCGTCGAGGAAGTAGATGCCGTGTCCGGGCCCGACCTCGCGGTACAGCCCGCCGCGCTGCGACAGCCGGGGCAGCTGTTCGGCGAAGAAGCGCCGCAGCAGCACGTGGTTGGCCCACCAGAACGACGACAGCGCCAGGCCGACCATGTAGCCGCG
>CAZKCJ010000438.1:0-1806 GCA_964550885.1 uncultured Rubrivivax sp.
CTCGACGTGCGCGACGAGTGGGGGGTCACCGTTCTGATGGTCGAGCACGACATGAGCCTGGTGATGGACCTGTCGGACCACGTGGTGGTGCTCAACTTCGGCGAGGTGATCGCGCAGGGCACGCCGGCGGCGGTGCAGGCCGAGCCGGAGGTGGCCCGCGCGTATCTGGGCGCAGGCGACGTGAGCCAGCTGCGGCGCCGGCTGCAGGCCGGCGCCGGCGCCGCGGCGGCGCAGCCGCGCATGGCTCGGGCAGCGGGGCGGACGTGATCGACTGGGGCCTGCTGTTCGAGGTCTGCCTGACCAGCCTGGCCAGCGGCGGGCTGTACGCGCTCGCGGCGCTGGCCTTCGTCGTCGTCTACAAGGCCACGCGGGTGGTGAACCTCGCGATCGGCGAGATGCTGATGATCGGCGCGTTCCTGTTCTTCACCTTTGCCGCGATGTGGGCGCTGCCGCTGTGGCTGGCGCTGCCGGCGGCGGTGCTGGCCAGCGGCCTGCTCGGCGGCGTGATCGAGCGCAGCGTGATCCGGCCGCTGCTGGGCGAGCCGCCGATCTCGGCCTTCATGGTCACGATCGGCCTGGGCTCGGTGCTGGTCGGGCTGGTCGAGATCGTCTGGGGTGCCGACCAGCGCCGGCTGCCCGAGTTCATGCCGAACGAGCCGATCGTGATCGGCGGTGCCTTCCTCGCGCCCAAGGTGTTCTGGGGTGCGGTCGTGGCCACGCTGCTGATCGCCGCGGTGCTGCTGCTGTTCCGCTTCTGGCGCGGCGGGATCGCGCTGCGCGCGACCGCCAGCGACCAGGGCGCGGCCTACGCGGTGGGCATCGACGTGAAGCGGGTGTTCGCGCTCGCCTGGGTCGCGTCGGCGATGCTCGCGGCGGTGGCCGGGATCATCGTCGGCTCGATCGGCGGCATCTCGTCGTCGATGGGCGTGTTCGGGCTGTCGGTGCTGGTGGTGGTGATCGTCGGCGGGCTGGACAGCGTGCTCGGCGCGCTGGTCGCCGGGCTGATCGTCGGCCTGGTCGAGGGCCTGGCCGGCGCCTACCTGGGCGGCGAGTACGAGCTGCTGGCGACCTTCCTGGTGCTGGTCACGATCCTGATGCTGCGGCCCTACGGGCTGTTCGGCACCCACGAGATCGAGCGGCTGTAAGGGGCGACGCGAATGCGCAACGGCACGCTGAAGGAGAGCTACGTCGCCGACGCGGCGCTGTTCGACACGCGCACGCAGCAGGCGTGGCTGGGCGCGGCGGCGCTGGCGCTGGTCGCGTTCCCGTTCGTCGCCGACGACTACTGGCTGTACCTGGCCTGCCTGGTCGCGATCAACGTGGCCAGCAGCGCCGGGCTGAACATCCTGACCGGCTACACCGGGCTGGTCAGCCTCGGCCAGGCAGCGTTCATGGGGCTGGGCGCGTACACGGTGGCGATCCTGCAGCTGCGCTGGGGCACGCCGCTGGCCTTCAACCTGGTCGCCGCCGGCGTCGCCGCGCTGCTCGGCGGCGTCGTCGTCGGCGTGCCCTCGCTGCGGGTCAAGGGGCTCTATCTGGCGATCGTGACCATCGCCGCGACCTTCATCGCGCACTTCCTGTTCGCGAACTTCGAGTTCACCGGCGGCACCAGCGGGCTGTCGATGCGCCCGGCGCGGGTCTTCGGCGTCGACCTGGACACGTCCTTTCGCCTGTACTGGCTGATCGTGCCGATCACCGCGCTGCTGCTGCTGGGCTCGGCCAACCTGTTCCGCACCCGCATCGGCCGCGCGTTCATCGCGATCCGCGACCGCGACATCTCGGCCGAGGTGCTGGGCATCCCGCTGC
>CAZKCJ010000439.1:0-1804 GCA_964550885.1 uncultured Rubrivivax sp.
GCCGCCAGCTGCAGCCGGCGCAGCGCGTCGGCGCGCAGCGCCGGCGGCGGCCAAACCAGCACCGCTGCGGCCTGCCCGCTCTTCAGCACCTGCTCCAGCGCCCACAGCAGCTCGGAGCCGGCCGGCCGCGCCCGGGCGGCGTGCGGGTCGCCGCCCCCGTGGACGACCACCAGCCGCTGCGCCGGCACCCCCAGCCGCGCCAGCGCCGGCGCGCACGGCAGCGCCGGCGGGTCGAACAGCATCACCGGCCGGTCGGCCGCAGCGGCTTGCGCCAGCGCCGGGGCGAGCAGCCGGATCTCGCCGCAGCCCGGGTGCGGCAGCAGCAGGTCGGTGAGCATGCGGCACGGCCAGCCGCCGCCCGGCAGCTCGGCGTCCAGTCCCGCGAAGCCGGTGGGTACCGCGGCGGCCGCCGCCGGCAACCGGCCCAGCCGATCCGCCCGCCACAGCGCCGGATGCAGCTCGGCGAGGGCTGCAGCGCGCTGCGCGACGGCTTCGGGAACGGGCGGGCAGCTCATCGGACAACTGTATATTCATACAGGTATCCAGGCAAGGACTGCACCCTTGCGGACATGTGCGGATGCCGGCGGCGGCTGGCCATATCCGCACCACGCCAGTGCCGAGTCGCCCCCCGCACGCGGCGGCGGGTCCGTGCCGGCAGAGGGCTGCTCCTTCGGCCGCACGGGCGCTGGACTGCCGGGCTCCGACTCCCGTGCGCGGCATCGATCCGCAGCGCCCCACCCCATGCGCGCAGCGCGCCCGGGCCACCGTCCAGCGCTGGCTGCACGATGCTCGCCCCGCACCCGCGCACGGGGCGCGCCTGGTCGATCGGACTGCCGAGGTCTGGGCCCGGTCGCCCTGCGCCCGCGCGCGCGACCCTCAGCCCGGGTCGCGGATGTCGGCGATCGGCTGCGCGCCGAAGTCCGGCCGGTCGAGGTAGGCCAGCACCCGCGCCGCCGTCGCCTCGGGGCGGTCGAGCTGCCCCTGCGCCTTCAGCGCCGCGAAGCGCGGCTGCGCGGCGAAGCGCGCCGGGTCGGCGCCGCGCAGCTGCCGCTGCATGTCGGTGTCGATCACCCCCGGCGCCAGCGACACGATCCTCGCGCCGTGCGCGCCCTCGGCCTCCTCCAGCGCCACCGCGCGCGTAAAGTGGTCCAGCCCGGCCTTGAGCGCGCAGTACGCGGCGCTGCCGGCCAGCGCGTAGCGCCCCAGGCCCGACGAGATGTTCAGCACCTTGCGCGGCACCTCGAAGCCGGCGCTCGCCCGCAGGAAGGCCGCGGTCAACAGCAGCGGCGCCTCCAGGCCGACGCGCAGCGCGACGCTCGCCTCGATCAGGTCGGCCTGCCGCAGCGCGCCCGGGGTGCCCAGGCTGGCCGCGTTGTTGATCAGCACGAGCGACGCGACCCCCGCCCGCGGCAGCGCCGCCATCCAGGCCTGCAGCCGCACCGCCGCCGGCAGCGGATCGGCGAGGTCCAGCGCCCACTGCTCGACCTCGGCGCCGTCCAGCGCCGGCTGCGGTCGGCGCGCGATCGTCAGCAATCGCGCCCCGCGCCGGCGCAGCGCCTGCGCCAGCGCCAGCCCCAGGCCGCGCGACGCGCCGGTGACGATCGCCACTTCGACTGCTTGCATCGCGCCCGAGCATACGCCGTGCACGACTCGCCGCTCGGCGCCGTGCCGAGCACGCACCGGCGCGATCAGGACGATCGCAGCGCTGCGGCCGCCGCGCCGCAGCGCTGGCCCCGAGCGCGCCGGCAGGCGCTGGCTCGGCTGCACCGTCGCGCGCGCTTCCGCTCGGCGCGCGCGATGTTCG
>CAZKCJ010000440.1:0-1789 GCA_964550885.1 uncultured Rubrivivax sp.
GCGCCCCGCACTGGGGCGGACGGCAGTGCGCCCCGCACTGGGGCGGACGGCAGTGCGCCCCGCGCTGGGGCGGGCGGCGGGCGGCCCGCAGCCGGCTCGATCGAGGCGACACCCGGGTCACAGCCGCCGCGCCAGCGTGGCCGCAAGGCCGGTGTAGCCGGCCGGGGTAAGCGCCAGCAGCCGCGCCTTCTCGGCCGCGGGCAGCGCCAGCCCTTCGATGAAGCCGTGCATCAGCTCGCGGCTCATCGGCCGCCCGCGGGTGAAGGCCTTCAGCTGCTCGTAGGGCTCGGGCAGCCCGTGGCGGCGCATCACCGTCTGCACCGCCTCGGCCAGCACCTCCCAGGCGGCGTCCAGGTCGGCGGCCAGCGCCGTGGCGTCGACCTCGAGCCGGTCGTGCCCGCGCGCCAGCGAGTCCAGCGCCAGCACCGCGTGGCCGAGCGCGACGCCCAGGTTGCGCAGCACGGTCGAGTCGCTCAGGTCGCGCTGCCAGCGGCTGACCGGCAGCTTGCGCGCCAGGTGGTCAAGCAGCGCGTTGGCCAGCCCGAGGTTGCCTTCGGCGTTCTCGAAGTCGATCGGATTGACCTTGTGCGGCATCGTCGACGAGCCGACCTCGCCGGCGCGCGGCTTCTGCCGAAAGTAGCCGAGCGCGATGTAGCCCCAGACGTCGCGCGCCCAGTCGAGCAGGATGGTGTTCGCGCGGGCGATCGCGTCGAACAGCTCGGCGATCCAGTCGTGCGGCTCGATCTGGATCGTGTACGGGTTGAAGGCCAGCCCCAGCCGCCGCTCGACCACGTCGTGCGCAAAGCGCTCCCAGTCGAAGGCCGGATACGCGGCCAGGTGCGCGTTGTAGTTGCCGACCGCGCCGTTGAGCTTGGCCAGCGGCCGCACCGCGACGATCCGCTCGCGCGCCGCCAGCAGCCGCGCGAGCACGTTGGCCGCCTCCTTGCCCAGCGTGGTCGGGCTCGCCGGCTGGCCGTGGGTGCGCGCGAGCATCGGCTGGTCGGCCTGCGCGTGGGCGAGCGCGCGCAGCCGCTCGAGCACCGGGTCCAGCGCCGGCAGCAGCACCTGGTCGCGCGCCGCCTGCAGCATCAGCGCGTGGCTGCAGTTGTTGATGTCCTCCGAGGTGCAGGCGAAGTGCACGAACTCGGCCGCGCGGGCGAGCTCGGGCTGCTCGGCGAAGCGCTGCTTGATCCAGTACTCGACCGCCTTCACGTCGTGATTGGTCGTGCGCTCGATCGCCTTGATCGCCGCCGCGTCGGCCGGCGCGAAGGCTTGCGCCAGCGCCTGCGCCCGCTCGCGCGCGGCCGGCGACAGCGGCGGCAGCTCGGGCAGGCCGGCCTCGGTCAGCGCGACGAACCACTCGAGCTCGACCCGCACCCGGCAGCGCATCAGCCCGTACTCGCTCAGGTGCGGGCGCAGCGCGGCCAGCTTGGCGGCGTAGCGCCCGTCGAGCGGCGACAACGCGGTCAGGGCGGACAGGTCCATGGCGGCTTCGGGCGGCGCGGCAGGTCGAGGCGGCTGGGCGGCGGGCAGCCGCCGCCGCAGGGCAGCCTAAGGGCAGGAGTGCACCGATTCTAGGCAGCGTCTAAGCAGCGCCCAGCGCCGCCCGGCCGGGCGCGGCTGGCGCTGCGCCGCGGCGCCGGGCCGCCGCGCGCGCCGACCCGCAGCGCCCGCAGCGCCCGCAGCCAGCCCGGGCCGGCTCGGGCGCCGGCGCCGGGGCTGGTCGATGTGGGGCCGGCCGACGCCGGGCCGGTGCGGCTGCGGTCACGGCTGCGGCAGCAGTTGTCGG
>CAZKCJ010000441.1:0-1778 GCA_964550885.1 uncultured Rubrivivax sp.
GCTGGAGGCGGCGATGCGCGGGCGCACGACGCTGGTGATCGCGCACCGGCGGTCGATGCCCACCTCCTTGCGCCGTGTCCCGCCCGATCCGCAGCACCTACGAAGACTTCATGCGCGACGTGTTCGAGCACGGCGTGCACAAGGGCGACCGCACCGGCACCGGCACGCGCAGCGTGTTCGGCCGGCAGCTGCGCTTCGACCTGGCCGAGGGATTCCCGCTGGTGACGACCAAGCGCGTGCACTTCAAGAGCGTCGCGCTCGAGCTGCTGTGGTTCCTGCGCGGCGACGGCAACGCGCGCTGGCTGCAGCAGCGCGGCGTGACCATCTGGGACGAATGGGCCGACCCGGCCAGCGGCGACCTGGGGCCGGTCTACGGCGTGCAGTGGCGCAGCTGGCCCGCGCCCGACGGCGCGCACATCGACCAGATCGCCGAGGTCGTCAAGCAGCTGCGCACCAACCCCGACAGCCGGCGGATCATCGTCAGCGCGTGGAACGTCGCCGAGCTGCCGAAGATGGCGCTCGCGCCCTGCCACGCGTTCTTCCAGTTCTGGGTCGCGCCGCCGGCCGCGTCCGGCGCACGCGCACGCCTGAGCTGCCAGCTGTACCAGCGCAGCGCCGACGTGTTCCTGGGCGTGCCCTTCAACATCGCCAGCTACGCGCTGCTGACGCAGCTGCTCGCGCAGCAGTGCGACCTTGAAGTCGGCGAGTTCATCTGGACCGGCGGCGACTGCCACGTCTACGACAACCACGTCGAGCAGGTGCGCACCCAGCTCGCGCGCGCACCCTATCCGTTCCCGGTGCTGCAGCTCCGGCGCCGGCCGGCCACCATCTTCGACTACGCGTACGAGGACTTCGAGCTCGTCGACTACCAGCACCACCCGGCGATCAAGGCGCCGGTGGCGGTGTGACGATGGGCGAGCTCGTGCTCGTGGCCGCGGTCGCGCGCAACGGCGTGATCGGCCGCGACGGCAGCCTGCCCTGGCAGCTGCCGGCCGACCTCGCGTTCTTCCGCAGCGCGACCATCGGCCACCCGGTGGTGATGGGGCGGCACACCTGGCAGGCGCTGCCCGAACGCGTGCGACCGCTGCCGGGCCGGCGCAACATCGTCGTCAGCCGGGACCCGGGCTTCAGCGCGCCCGGGGCCGAGGTCGCGCACTCGCTCGACGCCGCGCTCGCGCTGGTCGCCGACGCGGCGCGGATCTGCGTGATCGGCGGCGCGCAGCTGTACGCGGCGGCGCTGCCGCGCGCCGACCTGCTGCTGTTGACCGAGCTCGAGCTCGAGGTCGACGGCGACACCCGCTTCCCACCGTGGCCGCGCGACGCCTTCGTCGAGCGCTGGCGCACGCGGCACGACTCCGGCCAGGGCTTCGGCTACAGCCATGTCGAGTACCGGCGGCGCTGAGCCCGCCGGTGCAGCCGCGCGGGCCGACGCGGCGGCGCAGCGCCTGTTCCTCGCGCTGTGGCCCGGGGCAGCGCTGCGCGCGTCACTCACCGCGCTGCGCGACCTTCAGCCGTGGCCGCAGCGCGCCGCCCCGGTCGCCAGCGAGCGGCTGCACCTGACACTGCACTTCCTCGGCGAGGTGCCGGCCGCGCGCGTGCCGTCGCTGCAGGCCGCGCTGGCCGTGCCGCTCGCGCGCTTCGTGCTGCCGCTGGACCGCGTCGCCTGCTGGGCCGGCGGGCTGGTGGTGCTCGAGGCGAGCCGGCCGCCGCCGGCGCTGCTCGCGCTGCATGCGGCGCTCTCCGACGCGCTGCGCGCGGCCGGGCTACCGGCGTCGGGC
>CAZKCJ010000442.1:0-1776 GCA_964550885.1 uncultured Rubrivivax sp.
CATCACCCACGAGCTGTGGCGCGAGCTGGGCTTCGCCACGGTGGCGGGCAGCCTGCTCGACGCGCGCTGGCCGCAGGTGGACAAGGCGGCGCTCGAACAGGACGAGGTCGAACTGGTGCTGCAGGTCAACGGCAAGCTGCGCGGCGCGCTGCGCGTGCCGGCGCAGGCCGACCGCGCGGCGATCGAGGCCGCGGCCGCCGCCAGTCCCGACTTCCTGCGCTTCGCCGAGGGGCGCGCGCCGAAGAAGGTGGTGGTCGTGCCCGGGCGGCTGGTCAACCTGGTGGTCTGATGCACCGCCGCACCTGGCTGGCGGCGGCGCTGCCGCTGGCGGCCGCCGGCTGCGGCTTCAAGCTGCGCGGCGCGGCCGAGCTGCAGTTCGACAGCATTGCGCTCACCGGCTTCGCGCCGCGCTCGCCGCTGGCGCAACAGCTGCGGCGCACGCTCGCCCGCAGCGTGACCGTGCTCGACGGCCCGGACCGCGCCGAGGTGGTGCTGCAGGCGACCACCGACCAGCGCATGCGCAAGGCCGCGGCCTTCACCGCGTCGGGCCAGGTGCGCGAGATCCAGCTGCGCACGATCTTCGCGTACCGCGCGCACACGCCGGCCGGCCGCGAGCTGCTCGCGCCGGCGCGGATCGAGCAGTACCGCGACATGACCTACGTCGAGGCCAAGACGCTGGGCAAGGAGCAGGAGGAGGAGGCGTTGTTCCGCGAGATGCAGGACGAGATCGTGCAGCAGGTGCTGCGGCGGCTGTCGGCGATCCGGCTGTAGACCGATGCAGCTGCGCGCCGATCAGCTGGCCGCGCACCTGCAGCGCGGGCTGAAGCCGCTGTACCTGGTGCACGGCGACGAGCCGCTGCAGCAGCAGGAGGCCTGCGACGCGATCCGCGCGGCGGCGCGTGCGGCCGGCCACGCCGAGCGGCAGGTGTTCAGCGTCAGCGGCGCGCACTTCGACTGGAGCGGGCTGCTCGGCGAGGCGCAGACGCCGAGCCTGTTTGCCGAGCGCCGGCTGATCGACATCCGCATCCCGTCGGGCAAGCCGGGCCGGGACGGCTCGGAGGCGCTGCAGCGCTACGCGCAGGCGCTGCCCGACGACGTGCTGACGCTGGTCCAGTGCCCGCGCCTGGACGGCCAGCAGCTCAAGAGCGCGTGGTACGCGGCGCTCGACGCCGCCGGCTGCGTGCTGCGCGTCGACCCGATCGAGCGCGCCGCGCTGCCGGCCTGGATCGCCCAGCGGCTGGCGCGCCAGCAGCAGCGCGTGGCCGACGGCGACGAGGGCCAGCGCACGCTCGCCTTCTTCGCCGACCGGGTCGAGGGCAACCTGCTGGCTGCGCACCAGGAGATCGCCAAGCTCGGACTGCTGTACCCGCCGGGGGTGCTCGGCTTCGAGCAGGTGCAGGCGAGCGTGCTCAACGTCGCGCGCTACGACGTGTTCAAGCTCGGCGAGGCGGTGCTCGGCGGGCGCGTGGCGCGCGCGCTGCGCATGTTCGACGGGCTGCGCGCCGAGGGCGAGGCGCCGGTGCTGGTGCACTGGACGCTGGCCGAGGACATCCGCGCGCTCGCCAGGGTGAAGGCGGCGCAGGCGCAGGGCCAGCCGCTGCCGCTGGCGCTGCGCGACGCGCGCGTGTGGGGCTCGCGCGAGCGGCTGTTCGCACGCGCGCTGCCGCTGCTGGACGAGGCGGCGCTGCGCGCGCTGCTGCAGGCGGCGAGCCAGTGCGACGGGCTGGTCAAGGGGCTCGCGCCGGTCGGCTGGCCGCCCGAGCCGTGGGACGGCCT
>CAZKCJ010000443.1:0-1760 GCA_964550885.1 uncultured Rubrivivax sp.
CGCGCCGTCGGCGCGCAGCGCCGGGGTGGTTGCGGGTGACGCGGCTGGCATCGGCCGATGATCGCACGCAGTTCGCGCCCGCCTGAGCTGCGAGGACGCGGCCGCGCCGGTCGGGCGCACGCCGGCGGCGGCCGCGCTGGCCGGCAGGCGATCCGCGCCGCGCTGCGGCGCGGCAGCGGGCCGGGCACGCCCGCACCGCCAGCCTGCAGAATCGGCTGATGCCGGGCGAGCCTCCTCGATCCCCCGATTCGCCGGTTGCTGCGCCCTGGCACGCGCTGACCGCCGAGGCGGCCGCGGCCGCGCTCGGGGTCGATCCGGCGGTCGGGCTCGACGAGCTGCAGGTGCGGGCGCGGCGCGCGCAGCACGGCGCGAACGAGCTGCCGCAGCCGCCGTCGCGCTCGCGCTGGCGCAGCTTTGCGCGGCAGTTGGCGAGCCCGTTGGTCGGCCTGCTGCTGATCGCGGCGCTGCTCGCGGTGCTGCTGGGTCAGCACGACGACGCCGCGGTGATCGCGGCGGTGGTGCTGGCCAACGCACTGCTCGGCAGCCTGCAGGAAGGGCGTGCCGAGCGCTCGATGGCCGCGCTGCGCCGGCTGGCGGCGCTGCAGGCGCGGGTACTGCGCTCTGGCCGCGAGCAGGCGATCGACGCGCAGCAGCTGGTGCCCGGCGACATCCTGCTGCTGGCGGCCGGCGACGCGGTTGGCGCCGACGCGCGGCTGCTCGAGCAGGCGCAGCTGCAGCTGGCCGAAGCCGCGCTCACCGGCGAATCGCTGCCGGTGGCCAAGGCGGTCGAGCCGCTGCCCGAAGCCACCGTGCTGGCCGAACGCACGAACCAGGTCTACGCCGGCACCCAGGTCAGCGCCGGGCGGGCGCGCGCGCTGGTGGTGGCCACCGGCGCACACACCGAGCTCGGCCGCATCGCCCACCTGAGCGGGCGCGCAGCCGAGCCGCGCACGCCGCTCGAGCAGCGGATCACGCAGTTCGGTCGCTGGCTGGTGGCGGCGGCGCTGCTGCTCTTCGGCGTGGTCGTGCTGCTCGGCTGGTGGCGCGGGCTGCCGGCGGGCGAGCTGCTGATGGTGGCGATCAGCCAGATGGTGTCGATGGTGCCCGAGGGGCTGCCGGTGGCGATGACGATCGCGCTGGCGGTGGGCATGCAGCGCATGGCCGCACGCGGCGCGATCGTGCGCCGGCTCGCCGCGGTCGAGACGCTGGGCTCGACCACCGTGATCTGCAGCGACAAGACCGGCACGCTGACGCGCAACGAGATGACGGCGACCGCGCTCTGGCTGCCGCCGGCGGCCGCTGCTGCGGCCGGCCGCAGCCTGCGCGTGGACGGCATCGGCTACGCGCCCGAGGGCACGCTGTGGGCCGGCGACGCCCCGGCCGACCTGGCCGACCCGGCCTTGCGCGAGCTGCTGCAGGCCGCGCTGCTGTGCAACGACGCGACGCTGCTGCCACCGGCGGCCGGACGCGCCGGCTGGTCGGTGCTCGGTGACCCGACCGAAGGCGCGCTGCTGGTGCTGGCCGCCAAGGGCGGGATCGGCGTTGCCACGCGCGCGCAGTGGGCGCCGCGCGAGGCCGAGCTGCCCTTCGACCCGGACGCGAAGCTGATGGCCACCCGCCACCGCCTGGCCGACGCGCCGCGGCGCGTGTACCTGAAGGGCGCGCCCGAGGCGGTGCTGCGGCTGTGCGCGCCGGCGTGCGCGGCCGCAGCTGCGGCGGCCGACGCGATGGCGCAGCGCGCGCTGCGGGTGCTGGCCTTC
>CAZKCJ010000444.1:0-1743 GCA_964550885.1 uncultured Rubrivivax sp.
TTCGGCGGCCAGGTGATGAAGAACGTCGCCGGCTACGACGTCTCGCGGCTGGTGGCCGGCTCGATGGGCGTGCTGGGCGCGATCTGCGAGGTCTCGCTGAAGGTGCTGCCGCAGCCGGCGGCGACCGCGACGCTGCGCTTCGAGCTGGACCAGGCACGCGCGCTGCAGCAGCTCAACGCCTGGGCCGGGCAGCCGCTGCCGCTGCACGCCAGCGCCTGGTGGCAGGGGCTGCTGGTGCTGCGCCTGAGCGGCGCGGCGGCCGCGGTCGCCGCCGCCGCGCGCACGCTCGGCGGCGAGCCGGTGGCGCCGGAGCTGGCCGCCACCTTCTGGGAGGGCCTGCGCGACCACCGCGACGAGTACTTCGTCGACGCGCAGGCGGCGGTGCAGGCCGGCGCGACGCTGTGGCGGCTGGCGCTGCCGCCGACCGCGCCGCCGCTGGCGCTGGCCGGCGACTGCCTGGTCGAGTGGGGCGGCGCGCAGCGCTGGCTGTGCAGCACCCAGTCGGCGGCCGCGGTGCGCGACGCGACCGCCGCGGCCGGCGGGCACGCGACGCAGTTCCGCGGCGGCGACCGCAGCGCCGGCGTGTTTGCGCCGCTGAAGAGCCCGCTGGACCGCATCCACCGCGAGCTCAAGCGCGCCTTCGACCCCGACAACGTGTTCAACCAGGGCCGGCTGTACCCGGGGCTGTGCCCATGAGGGCCGCACCGCAACCAGGTTCGAGGTCGCGCGGTGCGCGCGGGGCGGCAGTCGCTCCCGGGCGGGCCGGTCCTGGCGATCGCGCCGAGGACGCGCCGCAGTCGGTGCGGGCAGGCGGTGAAGGCGTGCTGGCGGGGCCGGCGAGCGGCGGGCCGGCGGTCGTGGCCGGTCTGGACCAACGGGCCGATGGGCGGCGCGTGGCGCGTCGCCGCGGCCAGCGCGCGCCGGCCGCGGCGCTGGCGCTGCCTGCAGCGGGCGGTCCCGGCCCGCGCTGAAGCCGATGCAGACCGACCTCGCGGCCGAGTTCCGCAACACCCCCGACGGCGACGAGGCCGACGCGATCCTGCGCCGCTGCGTGCACTGCGGCTTCTGCAACGCCACCTGCCCGACCTACCAGCTGCTGGGCGACGAGCTCGACGGCCCGCGCGGGCGCATCTACCTGATGAAGCAGCTGCTGGAGGGCGCGCCGGTCGGCCGCAGCACGCAGTTGCACCTGGACCGCTGCCTGACCTGTCGCAACTGCGAGACCACCTGCCCGAGCGGCGTCGAGTACGGCCACCTGGTCGACATCGGCCGCAAGCTGGTCGAGCAGCGGGTCGCGCGCCCGCGGCGCGAGCGCATCGTGCGCTGGCTGCTGAAGGAGGGCCTGACCTCGCCGCTGTTCGGCCCGGCGATGCGGCTCGGCCGGCTCGCGCGCCCGCTGCTGCCGGCGGTACTGAAGGACAAGGTGCCGGCGCACGCCGGCGCGCGCGCGCGGCTGTGGCCGACGCGCACCCACCCGCGCAAGGTGCTGCTGCTGCTGGGCTGCGTGCAGCCGGCGATGATGCCCAACATCAACAGCGCGACCGCGCGCGTGCTCGACGCCGCCGGCATCCAGACGCTGGTCGCCGACGGCGCCGGCTGCTGCGGCGCGATCCGCACCCACCTGGGCGACGCGGCCGGCGGTCTCGCCGACATGCGCCGCAACATCGACGCCTGGTGGCCGCTGGTCGAAGGGCTAACCTCGACCGGCAAGGTCGAGGCGATCGTGATGAACGCGTCGGGCTG
>CAZKCJ010000445.1:0-1742 GCA_964550885.1 uncultured Rubrivivax sp.
GGTCGGCGCGGGCGACCGCGCCGGCCGCAGCGGGCAGGTCGCCTGGCCGCGGGCCGGCGCCCGCTTGGCCGCGGCTGCCGTGCGCACAGGCCTGTCGGCGCGGTACGGCCGGGTCGTTCGCATGCGCTCCTTGCGTTGCGGGTCGGGGATCGAGCCGCGGGCGGCTGCGGCGAGCGCCGGTGGCCGGCGCTGCGCTTCACTGTAGCAGCGCCGGCCGCCCGGAGTGCGTGCCCGGCGCCGGGCCGACAATCGCCGCTGCGACCCGCGCGGCCACCCGCGCCGCGCCGCGCGTTCGCAGCCGATCCCGATGCCGAACCTGCCTGCCGAAATCTCGCCGCTGCCAAGCGTGCAGTGGCCGTACCTGGTGATCCTGGTGCGGCTGGCGCTGGCGCTGGCGCTGGGGCTGCTGCTGGGGCTGGAGCGCGAGCGCCGCGGCAAGGAGGCGGGGCTGCGCACCTTCGGCTTCATCGCGCTGCTGGGCGCGCTCGGCGGCTCGCTGGGCGAGGGCTTCGCGATGCTCGCGTTCGCTGCGACCGGGCTGCTGGCGGTGCTGCTGAACGTGCAGACGCTGCGCGCCGACGAAGGCACCGAGCTGACCACCTCGGCGGCGATGCTGGTGACCTGCTTCGCCGGCGTGCTGTGCGGCCAGGGGCACACGATCACGCCGGCCGCGGTGATGGTGATCTCGACCGCGCTGCTGGCCTGGAAGGAGCGGCTGGCCGGCTTCACGATGGGCCTGACCGAAGGCGAGCTGCGCTCGGCGCTGCTGCTGGCGATCCTGGCGATCGTGATCTACCCGGCGCTGCCGGCGGGCACGATCGGCCCGTGGCAGATCATCGAACCGCGCGCCGCGTGGATCACGGTGATCCTGATCGCCAGCATCGGCTTCGTCAACTACATCCTGTGGAAGCTGTACGGCGCGCGCGGCAGCGACCTGTCGGGCCTGTTCGGCGGGCTGGTCAACAGCAACTTCACGGTGATCGAGATGACCACCCGGGTGCGCGAGTCGCAGGGCCGCTTCGCGACCGCCGCCTATCGCGGCATCCTGATCGCCACCGCGGCGATGGTGATGCGCAACGCGACGCTGCTGCTGATCCTGGCGCCGCTGGCGCTGCTGGACGCGGCCGGCGCGTTCGCGCTGATGCTGGCCACCGGCGCGGCGCTGGTGCTGGTCAGCCACCTGCGCACCGGCGGCGCCGCGCAGGAGGCGGCCGACATCAAGCTGACGCTGCCCTTCTCGCTGACGGTGGCGCTGAAGTACGGCGCGCTGTTCCTGGTGCTGCACATGGTCGGCGTGCTGATGCAGCGCGAGTACGGTGAAGCCGGCTTCTACGCGGTCACGCTGATCGGCGGGCTGCTGTCCAGCGCCAGCGCGGTGGCCGCGGCCGCGAGCATGGCGTCGCAGGGCGCGATCTCGAGCGCGGTCGCCGGCAACGGCGCGGTGCTCGCGTCGCTGACCAGCATCGCGTTCAGCCTGTCCTTCGTGCTGCGCGCGCGCCACCGCGAGCTGACGCGGCGGCTGGCGCTGTCGATGGCCTGCGTGGTCGTCGCCGGCGCGCTCGGGCTGGTGCTGAGCAATGCGCTGCGCGCGCTGCTCGGGCCCTGGCTCGCGGCGCTGCTGCCGGCCGCGCGCTGAGGCCGCGCGGCCGCGCCGGCCGCAGCACGGCCGCGCCGCCCGACCCCGGCGCGCTCAGCCTACTTCCGGCAGTTGGACGCGCCCGAGTGGGCCGTGATGCGGTGCG
>CAZKCJ010000446.1:0-1726 GCA_964550885.1 uncultured Rubrivivax sp.
CATGGCGTCGATCTTGGCCAGGAAGGCCGGGTCGGTGTGCAGCCGCGCGACCTCGTACTCGTCCTTGTAGGCCATCAGCTTGAACAGGTAGCGCGCGACCGCTTCGCTCAGCAGCGTCGCGCTGCCGAGCGCCACCTCGGCGCGGCGGACCTGCTCGACGAAGGCGCGGTACTGCGCCGCGTAGGCGGCGTTCTGGTAGCCGGTCAGGAACTCGACCCGGCGCGCGACCAGTTCGTCGAGCGTGGGCTGCTGGGCCGCCGCGATCGCCCGGTTGGCCGCGAACAGCGCGCGCACCGCGGCCAGGTCGTGCGCGCAGCGCCGCCCCCACTCGAAGGCGTCGCGGTTGTTCGGCACCTGCACGCCGTTGAGCTCGATCGCGCGCAGCAGCGCCGCGCGCGACAGCGGGATGCGGCCCAGCTGCCACGCGTAGCCGAGCAGCAGCGGGTTGGTGTAGATCGAGTCGCCCAGCAGCTCCAGCGCCACCGCCTCGGCGTCGAAGGCGCCGACCTGCTCGGCGCCGACGCTGGCGCGCACCGCGGCCTCGCAGTTGGCGCCGGGAAAGCGCCAGTTCGCGTTCTTCACGAAGGCCGCGGTCGGCGTGCCGTGGGTATTGAGCGCGACGAAGCTGCGGCCGGGCTGCATCAGCGCCAGCGTGGTCTTGCCGGCGGTGACGATCGCGTCGCAGCCGATCACCAGATCGGCCTGCGCGGTGTCGACCTTGGTGGTGTGGATCGCGTCGGGTCGCGTGGCGATCTGCACGTGGCTCCAGGTGGCGCCGCCCTTTTGCGCCAGGCCGCCCGCGTCCTGCGTGACCACGCCCTTGCCTTCCAGGTGCGCGGCGGTGCCGAGCAGCTGGCCGATGGTGATCACGCCGGTGCCGCCGACGCCGGCGACGACGATGCCCCAGGCGCGCTCGGTGTCGGGCAGCGCCGGTTCGGGCAGCGGCGGCAGCGCCGCCGGGCTGGCCTGCTTCGCGCGCACCGGCTTCTTCAGCTGCCCGCCCTCGACCGTGACGAAGGCCGGACAGAAGCCCTTCACGCACGAGTAGTCGAGGTTGCAGGTGCTCTGGTTGATCTGCCGCTTGCGCCCGAACTCGGTCTCGACCGGCTCGACGCTCAGGCAGTTGCTCTGCACCGAGCAGTCGCCGCAGCCCTCGCACACCAGCTGGTTGATCACCACCCGCTTGGCTGGCGTCGCCAGCTTGCCGCGCTTGCGCCGGCGGCGCTTCTCGGTCGCACAAGTCTGGTCGTAGATGATGACGGTGGTGCCCTTGAGCTCGCGCAGCTCGCGCTGGATGCGGTCGAGCTCGTCGCGGTGGTGCACGCTCACGCCGGCCTCCAGCGCCGCGCCCTGGTACTTCTCGGGCGCGTCGCTGACGATCACGAGCTTGGCCACGCCCTCGGCGACCAGGCTCTTCTGGATCTGCAGCACGCTGTGGCCCTCGGGCCGCTCGCCGACCTGCTGGCCGCCGGTCATCGCCACCGCGTCGTTGTACAGCAGCTTGTAGGTGATGTTCACGCCGGCGGCCACGGCCTGGCGGATCGCCAGCAGCCCGCTGTGGAAGTAGGTGCCGTCGCCGAGGTTGGCGAACACGTGCCGGTCCTTGCTGAACGCTGCCTGGCCGACCCAGGGCACGCCCTCGCCGCCCATCTGCGTGAAGGTGCTGGTGCTGCGGTCCATCCACACCGCCATGTAGTGGCAGCCGATGCCGGCCACCGCGCGGCTG
>CAZKCJ010000447.1:0-1475 GCA_964550885.1 uncultured Rubrivivax sp.
GCCGATCGGCCGGCTCCCGCGGCGGCGGCGCGCTGCCGCCGGCCAGGGCCGCCGCGGCCTCGGCCGGGACTTCATCGCCGGCGCCGAGGCGCGCGGCCGCGGACGCAGCACCGCCCGGCTGCGCGACCGCGGCGGGCGATGCCAGCCCCGCCGCGGCCGTGTGCGCCGTGTGCGCCGCGGCTGCAGCGATGCCGGGCGCCGTCCCCGCCGGCACCCCCGCGCCTGAACCGAACGCCGGCACCGTCGGCGCTGCGGCCGATGCATCCGCCAGCAGCGCGCGCAGCGCGTCGCGGTCGACCTTGCCGTTCAGGTTGGTCGGCAGCCGCGGCAACCGCAGCCAGCGCCGCGGGATCGCCGCCGGCGGCAGACGCGCGCTCAGCCAGTCGACCAGCTGCGCGTCGGTGGGCATCGGCACCGCGCCGGGGTCGGACGGCAGCCCGGCCGCGGCCTCGCCTGAAGGCGCCGCCGCCTGCACCCGACCCGCGCGCGCCATCTGCGCGGTCTGGTCCGCGGGGGCGATGCCCGCCTTCTGCTCCGCCTGAGCCACCCCCTCCAGCCGACCCGCGGCAGCCATACCTGCCGCCGGGCCAGCGGCCGCCGTGCTCGCGTCTCCAACGCTCGGCGTGCCGGCTGCGTCTGCCGCAGCGGCCGATGCGCCGCCTGCCGCCGCGGCTGCAGCGCTGCCCGCCGGGCCGTCGAACGCGCCTGCCGCCGCGTGCTCGGCGGCGCCGCCGGCGACGAAGGCGACCAGCTCGCGCGCGTCGGCGCGCTCGCCGGCGACCAGCACCGCGACCTGGCCGACGCCGGGGCAGGCGGCCAGCGCCAGCTCCACCGCATCCAGCTCGACCCGGTGGCCGGCGAGCTTGACCTGCCGGTCGGCGCGGCCGAGGAACTCGTGCACGCCGTCGGCGCGGCGGCGCACCAGGTCGCCGGTGCGGTACCAGCGCCGGCCGTCGCGCAGCGGGAAGCGCGCGGCGCTCAGCTGCGGGTCGCCCAGGTAGCCCAGCGCCACGCCGTCGCCGGCCACCCACAGCTCGCCCGGCTCGCCGTCGGGCAGCGGCGCGCCGTCGGGCGCGGCCACGCGCGCGAGCGTGCCGCGGATCGGCCGGCCAATCGGCAGCGGCACCGCGTCGCTGGCCACGTCGGCCGCGGTGATCGGATGGCACAGGCTGAAGGTGGTGTTCTCGGTCGGGCCGTAGCCGTTGATCAGCCGCAGCTCGGGCCACGCGCGCAGGCAGGCGCGCGCGTGCGCCACCGACACCCGCTCGCCGCCGGTCAGCAGCTGGCGCAGCCCGCCGAGCGCGTCCACGCACTCGTCGACCACGGTGTTGAACAGCGCCGAGGTCAGCCAGGCGTCGCTGACCCGGCGCTGCTGCAGGAACGCGGCCAGCTCGGCCAGCGACGGCTGCGCGCGCTCCTGCACCACGCAGCAGCCGGCGTTGAGCAGCGGCGCCCACAGCTCGAGCGTGCTCGCG
>CAZKCJ010000447.1:1485-1720 GCA_964550885.1 uncultured Rubrivivax sp.
CCCAGCGCGCGCCCGGGCGGAACTGCGCGTAGTCGGCGCCGTGCACCAGCCGCAGCACGCCGCGCGCCGGCACCGCCACCGCCTTGGGCTCGCCGGTCGAGCCCGAGGTGAACATCACGTACAGCAGCGCGTCGCCCGGCGGATCGGCCCACGGCGGCGGCTGGCGCGGCACCGGCGCGCGCAGCAGCTCGCTGACGCGCAGCACCCGTGGCGCGCCAACGCCGGCGGGCGCGGC
>CAZKCJ010000448.1:0-1714 GCA_964550885.1 uncultured Rubrivivax sp.
CCAGCGGCCGTGCCGGTGCCGCTGCCGGCGCACGGTGCTGCAGCCGCGCGCCCACAGCCACCGGCGGCGAAGACGACGGGCGCACACCGGGGCGCGGCGCACCGCGCAGCGACCGCCGGGCCGCGCGGCGACCCTGCCGCGGCGCCGCCGCCCGAGCTGCACAAGCTGTCCAACCGCCAGCAGGAGCAGCGGCTGCGCGAGCACTTCATCAGCCCGCGGCGCGTGCGCGAGTGGCGCGACATCCACTCGCAGCTGCACACCGTGGTCGCCGAGCAGGGTTGGCGGCTGAACTCGGCGCCGGCCACCTACGAGCAGCTGCACCTGTCGCTGCTCGCCGGGCTGCTGGGCAACATCGGCTGCCGCGCCGACTCCGGGCCGCAGCCGGGCGGCGCGGCGGCCGGCAACGCGGCGGCACGGCGCAGCCGCGACGACGACGACAGCTACCTGGGCGCGCGCGGCATCCGCTTCTGGCGCCACCCGGGCGCGCACCTGAGCAAGAAGCCGGGGCGCTGGATCGTCGCCGCCGAGCTGGTCGAGACCACGCGGCTGTACGGCCGCGGCATCGCCGCGATCGAGGCCGATTGGCTGCCGCTGATCGGCGCGCACCTGTTGCGCAAGCAGCTGCTGGAGCCGCACTGGGAGCGCAAGGCGGCGCAGGTGGTGGCGCTGGAGCGCGCGACGATCTACGGGCTGCTGGTCTACGCGGGCAGGCGGGTCGACTTCGGCCGCATCGACCCGGCCGCGGCGCGCGAGCTGTTCATCCGCCACGCGCTGGTCGAAGGCGACTGGGACGCGAGGCTCGCGTTCGTCGCGCACAACCGCCGGCTGATCGAGCAGGTGCAGGAGCTGGAGCACAAGCGCCGCCGCCAGGACGTACTGGTCGACGACGAGCTGATCTTTGCGTTCTACGACCAGCAGCTGCCCGCCGACGTGTGCTCGGGCGCGAGCCTCGAGCGCTGGTACCGCGCCGCGAGCCGGCACGACCCGAAGCTGCTGCAGCTGACCCGCGACGAGCTGATGCGCCACGAGGCCGCCGGCATCACCACCGACGCCTTTCCGAAGCTGGTGCGGCTGGGCGGCATCGACTGCGCCGCCGCCTACCTGCACGAGCCCGGCGACGCCCGCGACGGCCTGACCGTGACCGTGCCGATCTACGCGCTCAACCAGGTCGACGAGCAGCGCTGCGAGTGGCGGGTGCCGGGGATGCTGCAGGCCAAGCTGCTGGCGCTGCTGAAGAGCCTGCCCGGCAAGCCGCGCGCGCGGCTGCAGCCGCTGGCCGACGCGGCCGCGGCGATCGCGCGCGAGCTGCCCTTCGGCGAAGGCTCGCTGCTCGACGCGCTGCTCGCCGCGGTGCGCGCGCGCACCCAGCTGCCGCTGCAGCGCGCCGACTTCAAGCTCGACGCGCTCAGCCCGCACCTGTTCATGAACCTGCGCGTGGTCGACGAGCACGGCCGGCAGCTCGGCATGGGCCGACACCTGGCCGCGCTGCGCGCCGAGCTGGGCGCGCAGGCGCGCTCGGCCTTCCAGGGGCTGGCGGCGCTGAGGCGGCCGGCGGTGGCCGACGCGAAGGCGGCGGCGCCGTCAGCAGCCGGCGGCAATGCAGCCACAGCCAGCGCGGGCAGCGCAGGCACTGCAGGCACTGCAGCCACTGCAGCCACTGCAGGCACCGCAGGCACCGCAGGCACCGCAGGCACCGCAGGCACCGCAGGCACCG
>CAZKCJ010000449.1:0-1707 GCA_964550885.1 uncultured Rubrivivax sp.
CCGCTGGCGGCCGGCGCGGGCGCAGCGGCCGGTGGCGATCCGGCCGCTGGCCCCGATCCGCGCCTGCCGGGCGAGGCGCGGCCCGGGCAGCCGCGGCCGGCGCTGCGCTGGCCGCTGCTGCCCGCGCACGGGCTGCCCGGCGGCATCGGCCTGGCGGCGCTGCTGCTGGTGCTGTTCGCCGCGGTCGCGCTCGGCGCCTGGCCGGTCGCGCGCCGGCTGACGCGCCGGCTGCAGGCGCTGAAGCAGGGGGTCGAGGCCTTCGGCGCCGGCGCGCTGCACCAGCGCGTGGCCGAGGACGGCAACGACGAGGTCGCCGCGGTCGCCGTCAGCTTCAACCGCGCGGCCGCGCGGATCGAGGCGCTGCTGCGCGCGCACCGCAGCCTGCTGGCCAACGCCAGCCACGAGCTGCGCTCGCCGCTGGCGCGGCTGCGCATGGCGCTGGCGATGCTCGACGACACGGCGCCGTCGCGGCGCGACGCGCTGCGGCGCGAGATCGAAGCCGACATCGCCGAGCTCGACGCGCTGGTCGAGGAGGTGCTGCTGGCCAGCCGGCTCGACGCCGCCGGCGCGCCGATCGCGCACGAGCCGCTGGAGCTGCTGGCGTTGGCCGCCGAGGAGGCGGCGCGCTTCGACCTGCAGGCCGGCGGCGACACGGTCGAGCTGCGCGGCGACGAGCGGCTGCTGCGGCGCGCGCTGCGCAACCTGCTGGAGAACGCGCGCCGCTACGGCGGCGGCGAGGTGCAGCTGACCGTGCGGCGCAGCGGCAGCGGCGCGGCCGCGCGCGCTGAGCTCGCCGTCTGCGACCGCGGCCCGGGCGTGCCCGAGGCGTACCGCGAGCGCATCTTCGAGCCCTTCTTCCGCCTGCCCGGCCACGCCGAGCGCGAAGGCGGCGTCGGCCTCGGGCTGGCGCTGGTGCGCCAGATCGTCGAGCGCCACGGCGGCACGGTCGCGTGCGCGCCGCGCGCCGGCGGCGGTAGTTGCTTCAGCCTGAGCCTGCCGCTGGGTTGAGGCGCCGCGCGGGTGCGGCGATGCAGGCGACGACGCCGTGGCGCAGTCGCGGTCACGGCTTGGCGTGCTCGAGCGGCGGCGGAGCGCTGCGGCTGCTGTGCGCCATCGCGCTCGGCCGGCGCGGGTGACAACGCCGTGCCCGACGCCAAGGCCCGAGCCCGCGCGCTGCGCTGCCGCGCGCAGCGGCGCTCGGGCCGGCTTGCGCGGCGAGTGGGTCGGCCGGTCGGAGGTCGATGCCGCGACGCCGCCGATCGCCGAGCTGCCGACCTGCGCGCTGTTGGGCCGGCGCTTGGTGCGGGTCGCCGCGGTTGCCCAGCGGCGACGCCTGCGCTGAAGCGAGCGCTGCCGCAGTTGGCGGCGGGTCGAAGGCCGCCGCGCCGTCGGCGGCCGGCCGACCTGCTGGCGCTCGGCCGCAAGGGGCGTGCTCGCGACCCGAGCGGCAGCGGGCAGCGCCGTGGCTGACTGGCTCATGCCCTGAGCCACTGGCGGTGCACACTGGGCAGCGGCGCGCAGGCAGCGTGCGCGCAGGAGCAGCCCGGATGACGCAGACCACGCTCGACCTGAGCAGCACCGACGGCGGCCACGCCGCGGTGTCTGCAGCCCCGATCGCCGCCGATCCGCAGCCGCCGGCAGCCGAGTGGCAGACGGCGCTGGCGATGGCGCGCCTTGCCGAGTGGATTCCGGGCTGGATCGGGCTGG
>CAZKCJ010000450.1:0-1695 GCA_964550885.1 uncultured Rubrivivax sp.
GCGCACGGCGGCGAGCAGCGCCGACCTGGCGCGCCGCTTTGCGCGCAGCCGCGCCAGTGCCGCGGCGCCCGGTCGCTGCGCCGCGCGGCCACGCGCGCGCAGCAGCTCGGCTGGTCGTCGCCCCGCGCGGATCAGCGCAGCGCGCGCGGCAGCGCCGGCCGGCGACGGCGCAGCTCGCGCCGCAGCCGCTGCCAGTCGAAGCCGGCGCCCGGGTCGGCCTTGCGCCCGGGGGCAACGTCCTCGTGGCCGACCGCTTCGGCGATCGGGTAGCGCCCGGCCAGCGCGCGCAGCAGCCGGGCGAGCTCGCGGTACTGCGCGTCGGTGAAGTCCAGCCCTTCGAGCCCCTCCAGCTCGACGCCGATCGAATAGCGGTTGCAGCCGTCGCGGCCGCGCCACTGCGACACGCCCGCGTGCCAGGCACGGTCGTCGCACGAGACGAACTGCAGCAGCTGCCCGTCGCGGCGCACGAAGAAGTGCGCGGACACGCGCAGCCCGCGCAGCCGCTCGTAGTACGGGTGCGCGCTGCAGTCGAGCCGGTTGCCGAACAGCCGCTCGACCGCGTCGCCGCCGTACTCGCCGGGCGGCAGGCTGATCGAGTGCACGACCACCAGGCTGATCGTCTGCCCGGGCGGGCGCTGGTCGAAGTTCGGCGACGGCCGCGGCGTCGCGCCCCGCCACCAGCCGCCGCGCCAGCGGCTGCGCGGCGCGTCAGCCGGGGTCGCCACGCTCGGCGCCCGGCTCGGTGCCGGCGAGCACGCCGAGCCGCGCCATCCGGTAGCGCATCTGCCGCAGCGTCAGCCCCAGGCTCGCGCCGGCGGCGGTGCGGTTGTAGCGATGGCGCTCGAGCGCGCGCTCGAGGATCGCGCGCTCGACCGCGTCCAGGTGCGCCTGCAGGTCTTCGGGCAGCGGCGCATCGCTGCCGGCCAGCAGCGGCGCGGCCGGTTCGACGTGCGCGCTGCTCGCGTCGGCCACCGGAGCCGGCGCCAGCGCCGTTTCGTCCAGGCCGAGGTCGGCCGCGCCGATCGAATCGCTGCCGCTGAGCGCGAGCGCGCGCTGCAGCAGGTTCTCGAGCTCGCGCACGTTGCCGGCGAACGCGTAACCGCCCAGTGCCTGCAGCGCGTCGGTGGTGATCGTCGGCACCGGCTCGACGCCGGCCTCGGCCGCCAGCCGCTGCAGCACCGCGCTGCAGATCGCCGGCAGGTCGCCGCGGCGCTCGCGCAGCGGCGGCAGGCGGATGCCGATCACGTGCAGCCGGTAGTACAGGTCCTCGCGGAAGCGCCCGGCGTGCACCTCCTCGCCCAGGTCCCGGTGGGTCGCGCTGACGATGCGCACGTCGGTCGGGGCCTCGACCACCGCGCCCAGCGGCCGCACCGCGCGCTCCTGGATCACCCGCAGCAGCTTGCTCTGCATCGCCAGCGGCAGGTCGCCGATCTCGTCGAGGAACAGGGTGCCACCCTGCGCCGCCTGCACGAAGCCGTCGCGGTCGTCGGCGGCGCCGGTGAACGCGCCCTTGCGGTAGCCGAAGAACTCGGCCTCGAGCAGCGTCTCGGGGATCGCGCCGCAGTTGACCGCGATGAACGGGCCGCCGGCGCGCGGCGAGCTCTCGTGGATCGCGCGCGCGACCAGCTCCTTGCCGGTGCCCGACTCGCCGTGCAGCAGCACTGGCGCCATGCTGCGCGCGACCTTCGCGACGAG
>CAZKCJ010000451.1:0-1679 GCA_964550885.1 uncultured Rubrivivax sp.
CGTGGTCTCGCGGTACACCGGCTCGCCGGTGGCGACCGCGGCCAGCGCGCGCGTGCTCGGGGGTGGCGGTGGCGGTGGACACGGGCGGCGGTGCCGGGCGAAAGCCGGCGAGCAAAGGGCGACGGCTCATCTTCGCGCAACTTCGCGCAGCGCGGGCGCGGCCCGCCGGCATGGCCTGCGGCGAACGGGGCCGCAGGCGGCGCTTGCGACGGCGCATCGGTGCGCCGCCCCGGTGCGGCGCCGAAGACCGCGGTGCGGCCGCATCGCGCCAGCCACGCGGCGACCACGCGGCGACCACGCGGCAGTTGGGCGGCAGATGCGCGCCGTGGGGCGCGGCGCGTCGACGGCGCGTCAGCCGCCGTCGGCCTTCCAGCCGCCGCCCAGCACCTTGTACAGCGTGACCAGGTTCTGCTGCTGCGCGGCCTGCACGATGATCGTCGCCTGCTGCGTGCTGAACAGCGCGCGCTGCGCGTCGAGCACGTCGAGGAAGCTGGCCACGCCGTTGCGAAAGCGCAGCTCGGCCAGGTCGGAGCGCTTCTGCTCGGCCGCGGTCTGCGCTTGCTGCGCACGCAGCTGCTCGCCGTAGGTCGCGCGGCCGGCGAGCGCGTCGGCGACCTCGCGGAAAGCCACCTGGATCGCGCGCTCGTACTGCGCCAGCGCGATCTCGCGCTGCGCCTGGCTGACCTCGAGGTTGGCCTGGTTCGCGCCGGCGTCAAAGATCGGCAGCGTGATCCGCGGCGCGAACTGCCAGGCCGACTGGTCGAACAGGTCGCCCAGGTCGGCGCTGGCCAGGCCGACGCTGCCGGTCAGCGTGATCCGCGGGAAGAAGGCGGCGCGCGCCGCGCCGATGTTGGCGTTGGCCGCCTGCAGCTGGTGCTCGGCCTGTAGCAGGTCGGGGCGGCGCTCGAGCAGCTGCGACGGCAGCCCCGCAGGCAGGTCGGCCAGCAGCCCCTGCTGCGCCAGCGGCAGCGCCGGCGGCAGCTCGGCCGGCAGTGGCTGGCCCACCAGCAGCACCAGCGCATTGAGCCCCTGCGCGCGCTGGCGCGTCAGCAGCGCCACCGCGGCGCGCGCGCCCTCGACCAGGGTCTGCGCCTGCGCGAGGTCGTACTCGGACAGCACGCCGTTGTCGAACTTCAGCTGCAGCAGCCGCCAGCCCTCGGTGCGCGTAGCCAGCGTCTTGCGCGCGACCACCAGCTGCTCGTCGTCGGCCAGCAGCGCGAGGTAGGTGTTGGCGACCGCCGCGACCAGGCTGATCTGCGCGGCCTTGCGCGCCTCTTCGCTGGCGAAATACTGCTGCAGCGCGGCGTCGGTCAGGCTGCGCACGCGGCCGAACAGGTCCAGCTCGTAGCCGGTGACGTTCAGCCCCGCGGTGTAGAAGCTGTGGCTGTTCTTGCCGTCGGCGGCGGGCTGGTACAGCGCGGTGGCGCCGAGCTGCAGCGTCGGGTACTGCTCCGAGCGCTGCACCTGGTACTGCGCGCGCACGCGCTCGACGTTGAGCACCGCGGTGCGCAAGTCGCGGTTGTTCTGCAGCGCCAGCGCGATCAGCGCCTTCAGCCGCGGGTCGGCGAAGAACTGCTGCCAGTCGATCGCGGCGGCCGGCTGCGTGGCCGGGCTGCCCGCGGCCGGCAGCGCGTCGGCCGGGTAGCTGGCTGCTACCGGCGGCGCCGGCCGCTCGTAGG
>CAZKCJ010000452.1:0-1668 GCA_964550885.1 uncultured Rubrivivax sp.
CGATGCCCTTCCATCCGGCAATCGACGAGCCGTCGAAGGCGTGGCCGTCGCTGAAGCTGAAGTCGCCGAAGCCGCCGATCGGCACGGTCGTGTGGTGCTCCTTGCCGCGGGTGTCGGTGAAGCGGTAGTCGACGAAGCGGATCTCGTGGTCGCGCACCATCGACATCACGTCGGCAACGGTCTTGGGCATCGGGGCTCTCCTGGGTTCAGCTCGAGGCGGCGCCGCCGGTGACGGCAGCATGGGTGGCGGCCGCCGGCGCGGCCTTCGCCGCATTATCCGAAGAGGGGATGCACGAGACCCCGCGGCCGGGCCGCGGGCACCGCGCTCAGCGCGACGCCTGCGGGCCGGCCTGCACGCCCAGCGCGGCCAGCCCCTGGCGCAGCGCGTCGAAGGCCGCCTGCGCTGCCGCCGGCGCGCCCTTGACCCCGAGCTCGATGTGCCGGCCAAAGCGGTGGTCCTCGTCGGCGCAGGGCAGGCTGAACACGCGCACGCCGGGGTGCGCCGCTTCGATCCGCTCCATCAGCGGCGTCAGCACCGCCTCGCTGCTGCCGCGCACGATCACCGAGTGCTCGCGCACCACCGCGGCGCCGTGCAGCGCGCGGTAGCGGCCGTCGAGCAGCTGCTCGATCATCGGCCAGGCCATCACCGGGAAGCCGGGCAGGAAGTGGGTGTCGCCGATGCTGAAGCCGGGGATCTGGTTGTACGGGTTCGGGATGATCGCCGCGCCGCGCGGGAAGCAGCCCATGTTCAGCCGGTGCAGGTTGTCGGCGCGTTGCGGCTCGAAGGGCAGGCCCTGCTCGCGCGCCTGCTCGCGCATGCGCGCGGTGATCAGCTCGCGCGCCTGCGGGTGCAGCTCCAGCGGCACGCCCAGCGCCTGCGCGGCCGCCTGGCGGGTGTGGTCGTCGGGGGTCGCGCCGATGCCGCCGCAGCTGAAGACCAGCTCGCCGCCGGCGAAGACCTCGGCCAGCACCGCGGCGATGCGCGCGCGGTCGTCGCCGAGGAAGCGCGCCCAGCTCAGCGCGAGCCCGCGCGCGGCGAGCAGCGCGATCACCCGCGCCAGGTGCTTGTCTTCGCGCCGGCCCGACAGGATCTCGTCGCCGATGACGATCAGACCGATGTCCACTGCGTGCCCGCCGGCGTCCCGGCAGCGTCAATCGCCGCGCGCCGGCGGCGTGCCGGCCGGATCCGCGGGCGGCGTCAGCGCCGGCGGCACACCGCCGAAGCCCGTCGGCGGCGGCAGCGGCTGCAGCTCGGGCAGCGGCGTCGCATCGGGCGCCGGCAGCACCGCCTCGACCGCGCGCAGCCGCTGCAGCGCGCTCAGCCCGAAGTGCGCGAACCACAGCGTCGCGAACGCGAACATCAGCGTGTACAGCCACACCGACGCGACCAGCAGCACCGGCGCGAAGATCAGCGACAGCGCGCCCGCCGCCCACAGCAGCGACGGCACCGCGCCGAGGTAGCCGGCGCACACGCCGATCGCCAGCAGCGGCCAGCGCTGCTCGCGCATCAGCTCGCGCCGCTCGGCGGCGCTGGCCTGCGCGGCCAGCACGTCGAAGCTCATCACCTGGTACAGCAGCCAGCCCCAGATCAGCGGCGGCAGCAGCATCACCATCGGCGGGATCAGCCACAGCGGCATGCTGAGCACCAGCACCAGCACCGCCAACAGC
>CAZKCJ010000453.1:0-1656 GCA_964550885.1 uncultured Rubrivivax sp.
CGGCGCGCGAGACGCTGTCCGAGGTGCTGGCCGACTGCCTGGACGACCTGCGCCTGGCGATCGACTCGATGAGCAACATCGACGAGCGCGACCCGGTGCTGCTGCTGGCGAGCCTGCGCTTCCGGCTGGCGCCGCGGTTGCAGGCCGCCGGCGTGAAGCTGGAGTGGCAGGTGCACGGCGAGGTAGCGCCGCAGCCGTGGCTCGACGCACCCAGCGCGCTGCACCTGCTGCGGGTGGTGCAGGAGGCACTGACCAACGCCGTGCGCCACGGCGGCGCGGCCCGGGTGCTGCTGCGGGTCGAGGCGGCCGGCGCCGGCGTGGCGGTGGCGGTGATCGACGATGGCCGCGGCTTCGACCACGACGCCGAGCGCGCCGGCCTCGGCCTGGCGAGCATGCGCCGGCGTGCGGCGATGATCGGCGCGCAGATCAGCGTCGACAGCCCGGCGCAGGGCGGCACCGTGGTGCGGCTGCTGCGCGCCGTCGCGCCCTGAAGGCGGCGCCGACTGCGCGGCGGCGCCGTCGCCCTGGCGGGGCGTCGCGCCGCCTACTCGCGCGCGCCGTTGCGCCAGCGCTCGACCTGCAGCGCGCTCACCGGCGCGGCGCGGTTGCCCCAGGCGCTGCGCACGTAGCTGAGCACGTCGGCCACCGCCGCGCTGTCGAGCTGCTGCGCGAACGGCGGCATGCCGAAGGGTCGCGGGTTGCCGTGGGTCGACGCGCTGAACGCGCCGCCCAGCACCACCTGCACCAGGTTGGCCGGCGGCTCGCGCAGCACCGCCGGGTTGCCGGCCAGCGGCAGGTACGCGCCGGGGCGGCCGCGGCCGTCGTCGCCGTGGCAGTCGGCGCAGTGGTCGCCGTAGAGGCGCCGGCCGCGCTCGAGCCGCTGCGCATCCGGGTCAGCGCTGCGGCTGCGCGGCGGCGGCCGCGGCGGCAGCGCGAGCAGGTAGGTGGCGATCGCGTCCAGGTCGGCCGCCGGCAGGTGCTGGGTGCTGTGCAGCACCACTTCGGCCATCGGCCCGAGCAGCGCCGCCGAGTCGCTGCGGCCGACCGCGAGCAGCCGCGCCAGCGCTGCCGCATCGGCTGCGTCTGCACCGGCGGTGGGGCCCAGCGGCGGCGCGTACCAGTGCTGCACCGGCATCAGCCCGCCGCCCAACGCCGGCGCGTCGACCATCGCGCCCCAGGCGTTGCGCGGCGCGTGGCAGGCGGCGCAGTGGCCCGGGCCCTGCACCAGGTAGGCGCCGCGATTCCAGGCGGCCGACCGGGCCGGGGCCGGTTCGAAGCGTCCGGCGCGAAAGAACAGCGCGCGCCAGGCGACCAGCGCCGCCTGCGTGCCGTACGGAAAGCGCAGCGCGTGCGGCCGCTGCGGCTGCACAACCGGCGGCAGCCGGCGCAGGAACGCGTACAGCGCCGCCACGTCGTCAGCGCCGATGCGGGTGAAGCTGTCGAATGGGCAGGCGGGCACCAGCAGCCGGCCGTCGCGCGAGCGGCCGTCGTGCAGCGCGCGGCGCAGGTCGTCGGCGCGCCAGCGGCCCAGGCCGGTGGCGTCGTCGGGCGTCAGGTTCGCGCTGTAGACGGTGCCGAAAGGCGTGGGCAGCGGCCGCCCGCCGGCATAGCGCGCGCCGCCGCGCGCGGTGTGGCAGCCCGCGCAGTTGCCGGCGC
>CAZKCJ010000454.1:0-1653 GCA_964550885.1 uncultured Rubrivivax sp.
CTTCGACCGCCCCCGACCTGCCGCCCGAGCGGCGCGCGCGCATGCGCGCGCACGCCGGCGCGCTGCGCGCCCGCGCGCACCGCCTGTTCAACCTGATGCTGGCCGCGCTGGTGGCGGCGCTGGCCGCGGCCGCCAGCACCGCGCTCGCGCAGCCGGCGGCCACGCTGGATGCCGCGGTGCGCGACGAGATCCGCGCGTTCGGCGCGAGCATCCGCACCGACGTCGAGGACGGCCCGCTGGGCGACGCCGCCCGGGTCGAGGTCGAGGCCGGCGAGCTCGACCCGCGGCTGCGGCTCGCCCCCTGCGAGCAGGTGCAGGCGCAGCTGCCCCTGGGCGCCCGCGCCTGGGGTCGCACCCGGATCGCGCTGCGCTGCGTGCGCGGGCCGGTGGCCTGGCAGGTCTACCTGCCGGTGACCGTCAGGGTGCACGAACCCGCCTGGGTCGCCGCGCTGCCGCTGCCCGCCGGCACCGTGCTGCAGCCGCAGCACCTGCGGCTGGATGAAGTCGACTGGGCGGCCGAGCGGCAGGTGCCGGTCGCCGACGCCGAGCGTGCGATCGGCCAGCGGCTGCGGCGCGCGCTCGCCCCCGGGCAGGCGCTGCGCAGCGGCGACCTGATCCCGGTGCCTGCCTTCAACGCCGGCGAGCGGGTGCAGCTGTTCAGCCGCGGTCCGGGCTTCGTGGTCAGCGCCGAAGCGCAGGCGCTGGCCCCCGGCTACGAGGGCCAGTCGGTGCGCGTGCGCACCGACAGCGGCCGGGTGGTGACCGGCACCGTCGTCGGTACGCGCCGGGTCGAGGCGCTGCTGTGACGGCCGCCGGCCGCCGTGCAGGCGCGCGCGGGCGGCGCCCGCCCCCGGCCGCCACCCCCCGGATCCGGGGGGTCTGGCTACGATCCGGCAGATGAAGCCTCAAGTTGACGCGATGGTCGTCCGATATCCGTTCCATGCAAGCCGGGCCGGCCACGCCGCCCATGGGAGCAAGCCATGAAGATCGGGCCCATCGACCACCACGCCAACGCGATCCCCCCCGCTGCCGAGCGCCGCAGCTCGCCCGCAGTCGGCGCGACCGCCGCGGTCGAGCCCGACGCCCGGGTCGAGCTCAGCAGCAAGCAGGCGCTGGCCGGCAGCGCCGCGCGCAGCGACTTCGACCAGGCCAAGGTCGACCGGATCGCGCAGGCGATCCGCGACGGCCAGTTCAAGGTCGACGCCGAGGCGATCGCCGACAAGCTGCTGGCCAACGCGCGCGAGCTGCTGCAGCGCGGCGCCGGCTGAGGCCCGCCGCCGGCCGCCGCCAACGCCCGCGCGCACCGCTGCGACGATGCCCGCGATCCAGGCTGAAGCCGAGCTGCTGCGCGTCGAGCAGGCGCTGCAGGCGCTGGGCGACGCGCTCGCCGCCGGCGACGCCGAGCGGCTGCTGACCGTGGCCACGAGCCTGCAGCAGCTGCTGGCCGAAGTCACCGGCGCGGGCGCGCGGCAAGCGGTGCCGCTGCCGGCGGCGCTGCACAACCGGCTGCTGCGGGCCCAGGCCAGGCTGCGCGCGCAGCGCGAGGCGCTGGCGCGCGCGAGCGCGACGCTGGCCCGCCGCGCCGACGCGCTGCTGCCCGAGCGCGCGGCCCGCGTCGGCTACGACGCCGGCGGCCAGACCGGCCGGCGCACG
>CAZKCJ010000455.1:0-1641 GCA_964550885.1 uncultured Rubrivivax sp.
AAGCAGCAGGTGCTGCACGTGGACTTCCAGCGGATCGACGAGACCACGCGGCTGCACAAGAAGGTGCCGCTGCACTTCGTCAACGAGGAGAACTCGGCCGCAGTCAAGACCGACAAGTGCCTGATTGCGCACGTGACCACCGAGCTCGAGGTCGAGTGCCTGGCGTCGCAGCTGCCCGAGCACATCACGATCGACCTGAGCCACCTGGTGCGCGGCCAGTCGATCCACGCGAGCGAGCTGAAGCTGCCCGAGGGCATCAAGTTCGTGCGCCACGGCAAGCTCGATCCGGTGATCGTCAGCGCGAACCCGCCTAAGGCCGAGGAGGAGGTGGCCGCGCCCGAACCGGTGATCGCCGCGCCGGCGGCCAAGACGCCGCCGAAGAAGAAGAGCGAGAAGCAGAACAAGAAGTAGCCGCCGGCCGGTTGCGGCCCGCTGCGAAGCCCCGTCGCGACGGGGCTTCGGCGTCTTCAGGCGCCCCCTAGAATGACCCGGTCACCGGCGCACCGCCGCAACCGGGCGCGACGCGCATGATTCGATTGATCGTCGGCCTGGGCAACCCGGGCACCGAGTACGAAGGCAGCCGCCACAACGCCGGCTTCTGGTGGGTGGACGCGGCGGCGCGCAAGCTGGGCGCCGCGCTGCGGCCGCAGCGCGCGTGGTTCGGGCTGGCGGCGCGGGCCGACACGCCGCAAGGTGCGGTCTGGCTGCTGCAGCCGATGACCTACATGAACCTGTCGGGCAAGGCGGTCGGTGCGCTGGCGCGCTTCCACAAGATCGCGCCCGACGAGATCCTGGTCGTGCACGACGAGCTCGACCTGCCGCCGGGCGAAGCCCGGATCAAGCGCGGCGGCGGCTCGGCCGGGCACAACGGGCTGAAGGACGTGCACGCGCAGCTCGGCTCGGCCGACTTCTGGCGGCTGCGGCTGGGCATCGGGCACCCGGGCAACCGGGACGAGGTCGTCGACTACGTGCTGCGCAAGCCCGCGCCCGAGCAGCGCGACGCGATCGTGCGCAGCATCGAGCGCTCGCTCGAAGCGCTCGATGCGCTGCTGGCCGGCGACATCGACGCGGCGATCCAGCGCGTGCACACGAGCAAGCCGCCGCGGCCCAAGCCGCCGCGGGCCACGCCGCCGCCCGGCCCCGGGCAGACCGAGCCGGCGTGAACGCCAAGCCGCCACCCGCGTGCAGCCCCGGCGGCCGCCGCGCGCTGGGGCGTGCAGCCGCCGCCGCGCTGCTGCTCGCGGCCGGCTGCGCCGCGGCGCAGTCGGCGCAGACGATCTACCGCTGCGGCGCCGACGGGCGCGAGTACTCGCACACGCCGTGCGCCGATGGCCGCGCGGTCAACGTCGACGACGCGCGCACGCCGGCGCAGCGCCAGGCGGCACAGGAGCTGGCGGCGCGCGAGGCGCGCACCGCGCAGCAGCTGGTCGACGAGCGGCGCGCGCGCGAGGCGGCCGCAGCCAGGCCGCCGCCCCGTCAAGGCAAGAGCGCGAAGGCCGCCGCGCCGGCGGCCCCGGCGGCGTCCGGCGCGCGCCGCAGCCGCAAGCCGCAGCGCAGCCCGGTCTACGTCGCGCCGCGGGCGGCAGCGGCTTCGGCACTCAGCCGCTGAGGTCGCCGTGCTGAGGCTGAAGCGACAGCGGG
>CAZKCJ010000456.1:0-1630 GCA_964550885.1 uncultured Rubrivivax sp.
TAGACGCACTAGTTTCAGGTACTAGCGCTGCGAGGCGTGGAGGTTCGAGTCCTCTCCTGGGCACCACCGCAGCACACTGCAGTGAGACGGCAAGCGTCGCTGCAGCCTTCGGCCGCTAGGCCCATGCGCCCGGCCAGCGGGCCGCGCGGACCGCGATCGACGCGCTGTTCGCGCCGCGGCCCGCGCCGATGATAGCCACCCTCGTGCCCGGCCGTGCGCGCGTGGGCGCCGGCCCCATAAGCCGCCGCGCTCAGACCACGCTGCGATGGCGGGCGATGCAGGTGTCCAGCACCTCCTCGCCGGGGCGGCTCCACCAGTGCTCGGAGAAGATCTCGACCTCGGCGAAGCCGCGGTAGCCGGCCTGCTCCATCCAGCTGCGCGCGCGGCGCAGCTCGATCACGCCGTCGCCCATCATGCCGCGGTCGTTGAGCAGGTCGCGGGTGGGCACCAGCCAGTCGCACACGTGGAAGGCGAGCAGCCGCTCGCGGCCGGCGCGCGCGATCTGCGCGGCCAGCTTCGGATCCCACCACACGTGGTACAGGTCGACCGCGACGCCGAGCGCGCCCGTGCGCTGCGGGTCGAGCGCGTCGCACAGGTCCAGCGCCTGCTCGAGCGTGTTCACGCAGGCGCGCTCGGCCGCCTGCATCGGGTGCAGCGGCTCGATCGCCAGCGGCAGCTTCGCGGCGCGCGCGTACTCCAGCGTCGCCGCGATGCCGTCGCGCACCTCGGCGCGCACCCGCGCCAGGTCGCGGTGCGCCGGCCGTCCTTCGAGTGCGCCCGGCAGCGAGCCGACCACCAGCACCAGGCACGGCGCGCCGAGCGCGGCCGCCTCGTCGACCGCGCGCCGGTTGTTAGCCAGCGCCGCCGCCAGCCCGGCGGCGTCGGCGGCCGGGTAGAAGCCGCCGCGGCAGTAGCCCGACAGCCCGACGCCGGCGGCGCGCAGCTGCTGCCCGATCGCCTCCAGTCCGACCGCGGCCACCTGGTCACGCCACGGGCTGATCGCGCGGATGCCGCGGCGCGCGCACTCGTCAATGATCCGGTCCAGCCGCCACTGCTTGCGCACCGTCGCGGTGTTGATCGACAGCCACTCGTGGCTGCTGCTGAAGTCGCGCATCAGTCGACTCCGTGCAGTGCGAGCACCGCCTTCATCCGCGCGGCGGCGAGCGCCGGGTCGACCAGCAGCCCGGCCGCGTCCGCCAGCCGCAGCAGCTCGGCCAGGTGCAGCAGCGAGCGCGCGCTGTGCTGCCCGCCGACCATCGTGAAGTGGTCCTGCAGCCCGTTCAGGTAGGCCATGAACACCACCCCGGTCTTGTAGAAGCGCGTCGGCGCCTTGAAGATGTGACGCGACAGCGGCACCGTCGGCGCCAGGATCGCGTCGAAGCGCGCGCGCTCGCCGGCCGCCAGCGCGCTCAGCGCGGCCGAAGCCGCGGGCGCGATCGCATCGAAGATGCCGAGCAGCGCGTCGCTGTGGCCCTGCGCGTCGCCGGCGATCAGCTCGGCGTAGTTGAAGTCGTCGCCGGTGTACATGCGCACGCCCGGCGGCAGCCGGCGGCGCATGCGGATCTCGGCGTCCTTGTTGAGCAGCGAGATCTTGATGCCGTCGACCTTGCCGGCGTGCGCGGCGATCACG
>CAZKCJ010000457.1:0-1628 GCA_964550885.1 uncultured Rubrivivax sp.
GACCGGGTTCGAATGGATCACTTCTATATCATTGAACGCAACTTAGTATCAGCCGGCGCTGCGCCGGACGACCTGCAGCGGCACGGGCGCCGGCGCAGCAGGTCGCGGCGCCGGCGCAGCAGCACGCGGCGCCGGCGCCGGCGCCTGCCACTGCCCGTCCAGCAGCAGCTGGTACGGGCGGAACTCGGTCTTGTAGGCCATCTTCGGGCTGTGCTCGATCCAGTAGCCGAGGTAGACGTGGCGCAGCTTCAGCGCGCGCGTCTGCGCGATCTGCCACAGCACGCTGTAGGTGCCGTAGCTCGCGCCCGGATCGGTCTCGTAGAAGGTGTAGACCGCCGACAGGCCGTCGTTCAGGATGTCGAGGATCGACACCATCTTCAGCACGCCGAGCTCGCCCGCGGGCGCCGGCGCGCGGAACTCGACCAGCCGCGAGTTCACGCGGCTGTGCAGCAGGAACTGCGCGTACTGGTCGACGCTGTCGTGGTCCATGCCGCCGCCGGCGTGGCGGCTGGCCTGATAGCGCAGGTACAGCTCGTAGTGCTCGGGCAGGAAGCCCAGCCGCAGCACGCGCACCTTCAGATCCTGGTGCCGCTTCCACGCGCGGCGCTGGCTGCGCGACGGCGCGAAGCCGGCCACCGGCACGCGCAGCGGCACGCAGGCGCGGCAGCCGTCGCAGTAGGGCCGGTAGGTGAACATGCCGCTGCGCCGGAAGCCGCTGGCGACCAGGCCGGAGTAGGTGTCGGCGTTGATCAGGTGGCTGGGCGTGGCCACCTGCGAGCGCGCCTGGCGGCCCGGCAGGTAGCTGCACGGGTACGGCGCCGTCGCGTAGAACTGCAGCGACGCCAGCGGGAGCTCTTGGGGGTGCGTCACGGGCGATGCAAGGCGGCCGGTGCGCGCAGCTCGGGCAGCAGCGCCCACCACGATCGATCATAGGTCCAATCAACGATCGCCGGCCGGTTGCAGGCCACGTCCAGATGGCGCTCGAAGGCGGCGCGCGGGATCTCGCGCGCGCCCAGCGACGCCAGGTGCGCGGTGTGCTGCTGGCAGTCGATCAGCGCGACCGCGTGCGCGCGGCACAGCGCGACCAGCGCGGCCAGCGCGATCTTCGACGCGTCGCTCGCCCACGCGAACATCGACTCGCCGTAGAACATCCGGCCGATCGCCACGCCGTACAGCCCGCCGACCAGCTCGCCGCCGACCCAGGTCTCGACGCTGTGCACCGCGCCGGCGGCGTGCCACGCGCGGTACGCGCGCAGCATCGGCCGCACGATCCAGGTGCCGGTCTGGTCGCGCCGCGGCGTGCGCGCGCAGGCCTCGATCACCCGGTCGAACGCGTGGTCCACGCGAATCCCGCAGGCCGGGTCGCGCACGAAGCGGCGCAGCACCTTGATCAGGCTGCGGCCCAGGCGCAGCTCGGCGGCGGGCAGCACCATCCGCGGGTCGGGCGCCCACCACAGCACCGGCTGCTGCGGCCCGAACCACGGGAAGATGCCGCGCCGGTAGGCCTGCTCGAGCCGCGCCGGGTCGAGCCGGCCGCCGGCGGCGAGCAGCCCCGGCGCGTCGCTGCCCGCGGCGCGCGCCAGCGCGGTCGGCGGGAACGGCCGGTCGGCGTCGAGCCAGGGCAGCTG
>CAZKCJ010000458.1:0-1628 GCA_964550885.1 uncultured Rubrivivax sp.
CGAAAGCAGACTACCCTCTGGCACATCTCCGGCAAGGACCAGGATGCCGCGACGGTGCACGGCACGCAGAAGCCGGTCGAATGCATGCGCCGCCCGATCCTGAACAACTCCAGCCCGGGTCAAGCGGTGTTCGAACCCTTCATGGGATCCGGCACCACGTTGATCGCGGCAGAAACCACCGGCCGTGTCTGCTTCGGGATCGAGTTGAACCCGGCCTATGTCGATGTGGCCATCGAGCGCTGGCAGCAATTCACCGGCGCCAATGCCGTGCTGGCCGAGACCGGCGAGACTTTTGCCGACCTGAAAGCCAAGAGGTTGGCGGCATGAATGCGCCCTTGCTGCCGGGCCGGATCGAACATTGGCCGCTTGCCCGGCTGAAACCCTACGCCCGGAACGCCAAGACCCACGATGCCGACCAGGTGGCGAAGATTGCCGCCAGCATGGCTGAGTTCGGCTGGACCGTTCCGGTGCTGGTCGCGGCCGACGGCGAGCTGATCGCTGGCCATGGTCGCATCCTCGCCGCCGCGCACCTTGGGTTGTCTGAAGCCCCGGTGATCGTGCTGGGCCATCTGACAGAGGCGCAGCGCCGGGCGTATCGCATCGCCGACAACAAACTGACCGAGCTGGGCGGCTGGGACGAGGCCCTGCTGCTGCAGGAACTGCAGGCGCTACTGGCTGAGGATTTCGACCTCGGCCTGATCGGGATCCCCGAGGATGAACTCGACGCACTGCTGGCAGACGCTGACGACCGCCCTGCGATTTCTGATGATGCGGCCGATGCGATCCCGGCCCCGCCCGCTGATCCGATCACGAAGCCGGGCGACATCTGGGCGCTGGGCAAGCACCGGCTATGCTGCGGCGATGCCACCGATCCGGCCGTCGTCGCCAGGCTGATGCAGGGCGAACAGGCCACCCTGATGTTCACCTCGCCGCCCTATGCGCAGCAGCGGGACTACGGTGCCGCCAAGGAAAAGGTCGGCAATTGGGATGCGCTGATGCAGGGCGTGTTCGCCACAGCGCCGGTCACCGCCGAGGCGCAGCTGCTGGTCAACCTCGGCCTCGTGCATCGCGACAGCGAATGGCAGCCCTATTGGGAAGGATGGGTGGAATGGATGCGCGCATCTGGCTGGCGGCGGTTTGGCTGGTATGTCTGGGATCAGGGCCCCGGTTTGCCGGGCGACTGGAACGGCCGCCTGGCTCCGTCGCACGAGTTCATTTTCCACTTCAACCGCGCGCCGCGCAAACCGCACAAGACCGTCCCGTCCAAGCACGCGGGCGAAACTTTGGGCGGCGGTGGGCTGCGCGGGGCCGACGGCACCGTCCACGCCAAGACCGGCACAGGCAACGCGATCCAGAGCCACCGCATCCCCGACAGTGTCTTCCGCGTCATGCGCCACAAGGGCGGGCTGGGTGCCGCCGGATCGCACCCGGCCGTCTTCCCCGTGGCGCTGGTCGAGGCGGTGCTCGAGGCCTTCACCGTTCCCGGCGACCTCGTGCTCGAACCCTTCTGCGGCTCCGGCACCCAGCTGATCGCTGCAGAACGCACTGGGCGACGCTGCTGCGCAGTGGAACTTGACCCGGTCTATTGCGACGTCGCCGTGCGGCGCTGGCAGATGGCGACAGAAAGG
>CAZKCJ010000459.1:0-1600 GCA_964550885.1 uncultured Rubrivivax sp.
CCACGCTGGAGACCTCCCTCGAGGCGCCCGTGCCGGCCAGCTACAACGACCTGTTCGTGGACACCGCCGTCCGCGACCACGTCGGGTGGGTGTGGTACCAGCGCCGCGTGCGGGTTCCGCGCGGCTGGGCTGGCGAATCTGCCGCCCGCCGCCGACCCCGCCGCGCGGTGCTGCGCACCCGCACTGCGCACGCCGCCGCACCACACCCCCGATCGCAAGCCCGATGACCGACCCGAACCTGGACCTGAGCCGCAACCCGCCGTCGCTGTGGGCGCACAGCGCAGCGCCGCCGATCGCGACCACCGCCCTGCCGCCCGGCGAGCACGAGGCTGAGTTGCTGGTGATCGGCGCCGGCGTCACCGGCCTGAGCGCTGCGCTGCACGCGGCTGGGCGCGGCGCCCGGGTCGTGCTGCTCGAGGCCGGTGAGCTCGGCTGGGGCGCATCGGGTCGCAACAACGGCCAGGTGATTCCGTGCCTGACCCGCGCCGACCCCGACCGGCTGGTGCAGGTCTTCGGCGCCGAGCACGGCGAGACGCTGGTCGCGCTGCTGCGCGACTCGGCGAACGTCGTCTTCGACCTGGTGCGCCGGCACGCGATCGACTGCGAAGCGGTGCAGCACGGCTGGGTGCAGCCGGCGCACCGGCCGAGCCGGCTCGCGCTCGCGCGCAGCCGCGTCGAGCAGTGGCGCCGCCGCGGCGCGAGCGTCGAGCTGCTGGACCGTGACCAGGTCGAGGCGATCACCGGCTCGCGGTTCTGGTGCGGCGGCTGGCAGAACGCGAGCGGCGGCCACCTGAATCCGCTGGCCTTCTGCCGCGGGCTCGCGCGCGCCGCGCAGGCGGGCGGCGCCGCGCTGTACACGCACACCGCGGTCGGCGCGCTGCGCCGCGCCGGCGCGCACTGGCAGGTCGACGCGGCCGGCGGCGCGACGCTGCGCGCGCGCCGCGTGCTGGTCGCGACCCACAGCTACAGCGGCTTCGCGACCGCGTCGCCGTGGCCCGGGCTGCCGCAGGCGATGGTCGCGGTGCGCGGCTCGCAGCTGTCGACGCTGCCGCTGCCGCCGGCGATCCGCGCGACGATCCTGCCGCAGGGGCACGCGATGTCCGACACCCAGGCCGACCTGCACTTCGGCCGCTTCGATGCGGCCGGGCGCCTGGTCACCGGCGGCGGGCTGGCGCTACCGCTGGCGCGCGAGTCGCGCTTGCGGCGGCACATCGGCGCGCGGCTGCTGAAGCTGTTTCCGCAGCTGCAGCCGCTGGCGCCGCTGCGCTTCGACCACTACTGGCACGGGGTGCTGGCGATCACCCCGGACAAGCTGCCGCGCTTCTGGCGGCTCGACGACGGCGTCGCCGGCTGGGGCGGCTGTAACGGGCGCGGGCTGGCCTTCGGCACCGCGCTCGGGCCGGTACTGGCCGACGCGCTGCTCGACGGCGACCGGGCCGCGGTGAAGCTGCCGTTCGAGGCGCCGCGACCGATCGCCGGCCACCGCTGGGCGCAGCTCGCGGTGCCGGTGACCACGCTGTACTACCGTTGGCTCGATCGCCGCGACTGATACCAAGTCGCGTTCAAGAGATTAGATATGATGATCGTCCACGGACTTCAA
>CAZKCJ010000460.1:0-1590 GCA_964550885.1 uncultured Rubrivivax sp.
TGTGTGATACCACTCACCATACAACGGCATGAGAATTTGTCAACAGACTGCCCCAATTGTAAGTGTTCAGAGTTGGGAGTTTGGATATTGCCAGGCTGGCACCGTAGGCGTATGGTGTGGTATGCGCGATCTCTACCACGCCACCCGTGACGAATTGATTCAGATCATCCGGCAGCAAGATGAGCAGCTGGCCGACCAGGAACGGCGGTTGGCGGCGCAGCGCCAGGAAATCGCCGAGCTGCGCCAGACAGTGACGGCGCTGACCGAGCAGGTGGGGCGGTTGCTGGCCGAGCAGGGAGGCAGCGCGGGGTCGGCGCCGGGCGTGCCGAGTGGGATGCCGGGACTCAAGGCGAGCCAGGCGTCCGAGCCGGCGGAGCGTCCCCGCAAACGGCGGGCGAGGGGAGCGGGGCGCAAACGGATGACACCGACCCGGATCGAGCGCCACGCGCTGCGGTCGTGTCCGGTCTGCGGCACGGGCTTGAGCGGGGGAACGGTCAAACGAACGCGGGAGGTCATCGAACTGGTCCCGGCACGGATCGAGGTCATCGAGCATCAGTATCTGGAACGACGATGCGGGGTCTGCGGCAAGCGGTGGGTGCCTGCGCCGGAGTTGAGCGGCCACGTGCAGGGACGCGGGCGCTTGGGACACGGGTTGACCAGTGTGCTGGTGCTGCTGCGCGAGGAGGCCCGGCTGCCGGTGCGCACCATTCAGTCGCTGCTGCAGACGTTAACCGGCCTGCACCTGAGCGTTGGGGCGATCGTGGCGGCCAGCCAGCGGGTGGCCGAGCGCGCCGAACCGGTCCTGAAGAAGATCGATCAGGCCATTCGGGCCAGTCCGGTGGTGCATCTGGATGAAACCGGTTGGCGGCAGAATGGTCGCAATGGGTTCGTCTGGACCGCCAGTACCCCCCAGCACCGCTGGTTTGTCCACGGCAGCCGGCAGAAAGCGATGGTCGACGAGCTGATTGGAGCCGACTATGCCGGGGTGGTGGTCAGTGATTTCTACACCGCGTATACCGGGGATGAGCGGCGGCATCAGTATTGCTGGGCGCATCTGCTGCGGGATATCGACGAGCTGGCCGCCCAACATCCGGACGAGGCTGCCCTCCAGGGCTGGGCCGCGGCGGTCGCGGCGCTCTTCCGGCGGGCACAGGACGCGGCGCACGGCACAGCCGCCCAGCGGGCCCACCAGCGCCAGCTCGTCGAAACCGAACTGCGCCATCTGTGCCAGCCGTGGGTGGAGCCACGCGTGCCGCAGACGCCGCTCTGCGTCCGCATCCTGCGGTATCTGGAAAGCTTGTTCGTCTTCGTGACGGAACCTGGGCTGCCGGCGACCAACAATGCGGCCGAACGGAGTCTGCGCCACCTGGTGACCATCCGCAAGATCAGCGGGGGCACGCGTTCGGCCGCCGGGACCAGGACGCGGCTGGCGCTGGCCTCCCTCTACGGCACCTGGCGGATCCAGGGCATCGATCCCGTTGAAGCCTGCCGGGAATTGCTCGCCAATCCTCAAGTCTGAACACTTACGGGAGCGAAGGGTGCAGTTCATTTTTTCGTAATTCCTGCGGCGGTTCACTCACCGAGTTGACG
>CAZKCJ010000461.1:0-1589 GCA_964550885.1 uncultured Rubrivivax sp.
CGTCGACGCCTGCACCGCGCGCTGCAGCCCGATGCCCACCCGTCGGCGCCCGCCCAGGTACGCGCCGGTCAGCGTGTCGGCGTACCGCGCGGCGGCGGGCGTGCCGTCGAACACGATCCGGCCGCCGCGCTCGCCCGGCCCCGGGCCCATGTCGATCAGCCGGTCGGCGGCGAGCATCACCGCCGGGTCGTGCTCGACCACCACCAGCGTGTTGCCGGCGTCGCGCAGCCGCTGCATCGCCTCGACGATGCGGCCCATGTCGCGCGGGTGCAGGCCGATGCTCGGCTCGTCGAGCACGAACATCGTGTTGACCAGCGAGGTGCCGAGCGCGGTGGTCAGGTTGATCCGCTGCACCTCGCCGCCGGACAGCGTGCGGCTCTGGCGGTCGAGCGTCAGGTAGCCCAGGCCGACGTCGCCCAGGTACTTCAGCCGCGTGCGGATCTCGGCCTGCAGCAGCGCGAGTGCTTCGTCGCCGCCGGCGTCGAGCGCGTCGAAGAAGCCGCGCAGCCGCGCGATCGGCAGCAGCATCAGGTCGTGCACGCTCAAGCCCGGCAGCGCCTCGAGCTGCGCGCGGCTCCAGGCGGTGCCCGCCGGCAGCTGCCGCTGCTGCGGCGGCAGCACCGCATCGGCCTGCGCCTTGCTGCCCAGCCGCCACAGCAGCGCCTCGGTCTTCAGCCGCGCGCCGCCGCAGGCCGGGCACGGGGTGTAGCTGCGGTACTTCGACAGCAGCACCCGGATGTGCATCTTGTAGGCCTTGCTCTCCAGGTAGCCGAAGAAGCGGTGGATGCCGTACCACTGCCGCTTCCAGTCGCCGCGCCAGTCGGGCGTGCCGTCCAGCACCCACGCGCGCTGCGCGTCGCTGAGCTGGCTCCACGGCGTGTCGCGCGGGATGCCGGCGTCGCCGGCGCGGCGCATCAGGTCGTCGAAGACCTCGGTCCAGGCCGGCGTCATGATCGGCTTGATCGCGCCGTTGCGCAGCGTCTTGCGCGCGTCGGGGATCACCAGGCCGAGGTCGACGCCGATCACCCGGCCGAATCCGCGGCAGTGCTCGCAGGCGCCGACCGCCGAGTTGAAGCTGAACTGCGCCGGCTGCGGGCTCGCGTAGCGCAGGTCGCTGTCCGGGCAGTGCAACCCGGTGGACCAGCGCCAGCGCAGCGGCTCGGCGCCGGCGGCGAGCGCGGCCGCGTCGGCCGGCAGCACGTACACGTCGAGCCGCCCGCCGCCGCGCTTGAGCGCCAGCTCGATCGCCTCGATCACCCGCGCGCGCTCGACCTGGCTGAGCCGGAAGCGGTCGGCGACCACGTCCAGCAGCTTGCGCCCGTCGGCCTCGCGCTCGGCCTGCACGCGCGCGAAGCCGCTGGCCGACAGCCACTGCGCGACCTCGTCGGCGCTGGTGTTCGCCGGCAGCTCGACCGGGAAGGTCAGCACCAGCCGCGGGTCGCCGGCGGCCGCCGCGCGCGCCGCCAGGTCGGCGTGGATCGAGTCGGGCGTGTCGTTGCGCACCGGCTGCGCGGTCTGCCGGTCGAACAGCTGCGCCGCGCGCGCGAACAGCAGCTTCAGGTGGTCGTTCAGCTCGGTCATCGTGCCGA
>CAZKCJ010000462.1:0-303 GCA_964550885.1 uncultured Rubrivivax sp.
CGCAGACGCTGGCGCAGCTGCGCGGCTGGAACCTGGAGCAGGCGCGTGCGGCCTGCAACGCCAATGCGCTCGCCGCGTTGCCGGGCCTCGCGCAGTTGCCGCCGGCGCCCGTGCCGGACCGGCCGGGGCAGGCAACGTGACCGCAGCGCGGGGCGGCGCGCGCCGCGCCACGGCGCCGCAGGCCGCAGCGCGGCGGCGTGCGCCGGCGCCGACTCGCACGCCGCTGCGGCACGGGCTGCCGCCGGTGATCGACCGGCGCACCCGCATCGTCCTGATCGTCGATGGTCTCGATCAGGACTTCGT
>CAZKCJ010000462.1:313-1587 GCA_964550885.1 uncultured Rubrivivax sp.
AGGCCTCGCTCGCCGCGGCGCAGTACTACGCGCATCCGCGCAACCAGTTCTGGCCGCTGCTGGCGGCGCTGCTCGGCGACGACCTGGCCGCGCTGCCTTACGCGGCGCGGCTCGCGCGGCTCGCCCATCACCGCGTCGGACTGTGGGACGTGATCGCCGCCTGCCGGCGCAGTGGCAGCCTGGACAGCGCGATCCGCGACGCCGTCTACAACGACCTGACCGGGCTGCGCGCGCGCGCGCCGCAGCTTCGGCTGGTGCTGCACAACGGCGCGCAGTCGGCGCGGCTGCTGCCGCACACGCTGGCGCTGGGCGTGCCGGCGCTGCGCCTGCCGTCGACCAGCCCAGCCAACGCCTCCTGGTCCTTCGAGCGCAAGCTGCAAGCCTGGCGCGAGGCCTTCGCGCTGGCCGGCGTCGATTGACACCGCCGATCTGCCGATGACGCCGCGCCGACCCGCCGCCGCCGCACTGCCGCCGGTGGCGATCTCCGAGTACGACGGCGTGCGCAGCCTGCACCTGGGCTCGATCTGGATCCAGGGCTCGATGCGGATCGCGCAGCCGGACCGCATCGAACTCGAGTACGTGCAGCGGATGCTGGCGGCGCTGCTGTGGCTGGACGAAGCCGCGCTGCGCGACGGCCTGGCGCTGCACCTGGGCCTGGGCGCGGCGACGCTGACCCGCTTCACCCACCGCGTGCTGCGCCTGCCGACGCTGGCGGTGGAGATCAACCCGGCGGTGATCGCAGCCTGCCGCCGCTCGTTCCGGCTGCCCGCCGACGGGCCCATGCTGCAGGTGCTGCAGGCCGACGCCGCGGCCTTCGTCGCCGACCCGGCCAATGCCGGGCGCGCGCGGCTGCTGTTCGTCGACCTGTACGACCACGAGGCGGCGGCGCCGGTGCTCGACAGCGAGGCCTTCTACGCCGGCTGCCGCGAGCTGCTGTGCCCCGGCGGCGTGATCAGCGTGAACCTGTTCGGCCGCAGCGCCAGCTTCGCGCGCAGCCTCGGGTGGATCGCGGCGGCCTTCGGCGCGGCGCGCGTGTGCGCGCTGCGGCCCACGCGCGAGGGCAACCAGGTGGTGCTGGCTGCGCGCGATGCCGGGCTGCCCGACCGGGCCACGCTGCGCGCGCGCGCCGCGGCGATCGAGGCGCGCTGGGGCCGCTTCGGCCTGCCGGCGCGCAAGTGGCTGCGGATGCTGCGCCCGGTGCGCGGCTGAGCCGGCGCGCCGGGCGCGAGCGGCAGGCGTTGGCGTGCCGCTGCAGGCTCGGCTTGCCGGCGCAG
>CAZKCJ010000463.1:0-1586 GCA_964550885.1 uncultured Rubrivivax sp.
CGCTGCGCACCTGGGTCGCGCTGCACCCGACCGATCCGCTGGCCTGGGCGCAGCTGGGCCAGATCGACGAGCTGCTGGGCCGCCCGCTGCGGTCGCTGCGCGCGCAGGCCGAGGCGCGCGCCGCACTCGGCGACCTGAACGGCGCGATCGACCGGCTGCGCGCCGCGCAGGCGCTGGCGCAGCAGGGCAGCGCCAAGGACTTCATCGAGGCGTCGGTGATCGACGCGCGGCTGCGCCAGCTGAGCGCGCAGCGCCGCGAGCTGGACGCCCAGCTGCGCGGCCGGCCCTGAGCCGGCGCCCGGCGTTCGCCGTTCCCGCAGGCGTGTTGCGGGCGTGTCGACGCCTGTTGCGCGGCCCTGCGATGCGGCTGGCGCGCCCGCCAGCCGGCGCTTGACCGATTGCCCGCGCGCCGCGGGCACCGAAGTGGCTGCGCGAGCAGCGCCGGGTGCGCGGAGCGTGCAGCGCGCGGCGCGGCGAAGGCACCGGCACCCCGGGCGCAACTGGCACAGCAACGGCCAGCCGGGTTCGGCCGGTATCCGCCGGCGGGTCGAGCGGGCAGAATCGGCGCTGCCCCTTGCGTGCCCGCCACCGGCGGGATGCCGGCACCGATCCGCCGCCCGCATCCGGCCGCATCCGCCCGCTCCAACCCGCGTCACCGCCGATGACCCCGCCCGCCGCCGACGCGCTGTTCGAGAGCCGGCTGCACTCGCTGCCGCTGCTGGCACGCGGCAAGGTGCGCGACAACTACGCGGTCGGCAACGATCGCCTGTTGATGGTCGCCAGCGACCGCATCTCGGCCTTCGACGTGGTGATGGGCGAGCCGATCCCGGGCAAGGGCCGGCTGCTGACCGCGATGGCGCTGTTCTGGTTCGCGCGGCTCGCGCAGGTCGTGCCCAACCACCTGACCGGTGACGACCCGTTGAGCGTGGTCGCGCCCGACGAGCGCGAGCAGGTCGAGGGCCGCTCGATGCTGGTGCGCCGGCTGCAGCCGCTGCCGGTCGAGGCGGTGGTGCGCGGTTACCTGGCCGGCTCGGGCTGGGCCGAGTACCAGCGCGACGGCCGGGTCTGCGGGATCGCGCTGCCGCCGGGGCTGGCGCAGTCGGCGCGCCTGCCCGAGCCGATCTTCACGCCGGCGACCAAGGCCGAGGCGGGCGCGCACGACGAGAACATCAGCTTCGCGCGCATGGCCGACACCATCGGCGGCGCGCTCGCGCAGCAGGTGCGCGCGCTGTCGCTGCGGCTGTACGCCGAGGCCGCCGCCTACGCGCTGGCGCGCGGGATCGTGATCGCCGACACCAAGTTCGAGTTCGGGCTGGACGCAGCCGGCACGCTGACGCTGATGGACGAAGTGCTCACCCCCGACTCGTCGCGCTTCTGGCCGCTGGACGGCTGGCGCGAGGGCGCGACCCCGCCTAGCTACGACAAGCAGTACCTGCGCGACTGGCTGCAGACCGCGCACGTCGACGGCCGGCCGTGGGCCAAGCGCGCGCCGGCGCCGCCGCTGCCCGACGACGTGATCCGCGGCACCGCGCAGCGCTACGCGCAGGCGCTGCGGGTGCTGACCGGCTGAGAGCCCGCGATGGCCT
>CAZKCJ010000464.1:0-1574 GCA_964550885.1 uncultured Rubrivivax sp.
GCACCTGCGCTGCGCCGCGTCGCGCCGCCCGCCGATCCGTTCGCGCGGCTCAACCCCGAGCAGCGCGCGGCGGTGCTGCACGGCCGCGCCGCCGGCGACCCGCCGCTGCTGATCATCGCCGGCGCCGGCTCGGGCAAGACGCTGACGCTGGCCGCGCGCGTCGCGCGGCTGCTGCTCGACGGCGCCGACCCGCAGCGGCTGCTGCTGCTGAGCTTCTCGCGCCGCGCCGCGCAGACGCTGCAGCCGCGCGCGGCGCAGCTGCTGCAGCAGGCGCTGCGCCTGCCGCCGGCGCAGCCACCGCCGCAGCTGCGCTGGGCCGGCACCTTCCACTCGGCGGCGGCGCGGCTGCTGCGCGAGTGCGCGCCGCAGATCGGGCTGAGCGCGCAGTTCGTGATCGCCGACGGCGCCGACAGCGAGGCGCTGCTCGGCTGGCTGCGCGACGAACACGGCCTCGCGCGCGGGCCGCGGCGCTTCCCGCTGGCGCGCACCTGCCTGGCGATCCACGCGCGGGTGGTCAACACCTGCACGCCGCTTGCGCAGGTGCTGGCGCAGCACTTCCCGTGGTGCGCCGACTGGGAGGCCGAGCTGCGCACGCTGCTGCGCGCCTACGCGGTGCAGAAGCAGCGCGAGCAACTGCTGGACTACGACGACCTGCTGCTCGCATGGCACGCGCTGCTCGAGGAGCCGGCGCTCGCGCGCGCACAGGCCGAGCGCTTCCGCCACGTGCTGGTCGACGAGTACCAGGACACCAACCGGCTGCAGGCGGCGATCCTGCAGCGGCTCAAGCCCGACGGCCGCGGCCTGACCGTGGTCGGCGACGACGCTCAGGCGATCTACGGCTTTCGCGGTGCCGAGCCGCGCAACCTGCTGGAGCTGCCCGAGTGCTTCACGCCGCCGGCGGCGGTGCTACCGCTGCAGCGCAACTACCGCTCGAGCGACGCGCTGCTGCAGGCGAGCAACGCGCTGCTGGCCGACGCGCCGCAGCGCTTCGCGAAGACGCTGTGGAGCGCCCGCCGCGACGGCGCGCGCGCGCAGCTGGTGGCGCTGGCCGACACCGCGGCGCAGGCCGCCTGGGTCGCCGACGAGGCACTGCGCCGGCGCGAGGCCGGGATCGCGCTGCGCCGCCAGGCGGTGCTGTTCCGCACCGGCCACCACAGCGCCGAGCTGGAGCTGGAGCTGCTGCGCCGCGGCATCCCGTACCGGATGTACGGCGGGCTGCGCTTCCTGGAGGCGGCGCACGTGAAGGACCTGCTCGCGCTGCTGAGCTGGGTGCAGCACACGCTGTCCGCGCTGGAACACAGCCGGGGGATGGCGCGGCTGCTGGTCCCCTTTCCCGGCTGGACCCGCGACCCCGGCGCGATGCTGGCCAGGATCGCGGCGCTTTGCGGCAGAGAAGCCGACGCCGAGGCGCAGGCGCAGGCCGCGGCAAATTTCCTGCCGGCGGCGGTTCATGGGGCGGGCGCGCCGCTGCCGGACACGCCCGCCGCGCGGCTGGCGCAGGCGCTTTACCGGGCGCTGTCGGGGTCCATGGGCGACGTCGCGGGGGGGGGGGGGGGGGCCCCCCCCCCCCCCAC
>CAZKCJ010000465.1:0-1551 GCA_964550885.1 uncultured Rubrivivax sp.
CCGCGCCCAATCTCGCTCGCAGCCCGAAGGGCCGAGCGCAACTGCGGTTCTTAGGCTCACTGGAGTACCTTCGGGCTGCGCCCTCCGGTATGAGCCCTTCGGGCGGCCGGGCGGGCTCATGCCCTGCCCTTCGTGCCGCGGCGCGCACGCCGCAGCCGGCGTGCGCTGCGGTCTGGCCCGCAACGCTTCAGCGCACGCGCCCGCGGGCCGCGGGCTGCCGGCCGCACGCCCGGGGCGGCCCGGCGCGCCCGGCGGGCTGCCCTGCGCGCTGCCCAGCGCAGGCCGGGCGCTCGGAAGCAACCCGAGGCACTCACGCCTCGTCCCGCGCGCCGATGCGCGCCAGCACCAGCGGCGTCGGCGCGGGCGGCGCGTCGCCGATGCGAACGCAGCGCTGCAGCGCCGCCACCGCGGCGGCGGCCGCGGCGGCGTCGGCGGCGTGCACCTGCGCCAGCGGCTCGCCGCGCGCGAGCTGGCGGCCGAGCCCGACCACCGCGCTGAAGCCCACGCGCGGATCCACCCGGTCGTCGGCGCGCTGCCGTCCGCCGCCGAGCTCGACCACCGCGAGCCCGAGCTCGCGCGTGGCGATCGCCTGCACCCAGCCGGCGCGCGGCGCCGGCGCCGCACAGCGCACCGGCGCCAGCGGCAGATGGCGTGCGGCGCGGTCGCAGAAGTCGGCCGGGCCACCGAGCGCCGCGACCATCCGCGCGAAGTGCTCCAGCGCCGCGCCGCCGGCCAGCGCCGCGTCGATGCGCGCCAGCGCGCCGGGCGCATCGGCCGCCAGCCCGCCCAGTTGCAGCGCATCGGCGGCGAGCTGGCGGGTGAGCTCGGCCAGCCGCGGCTCGCGCCGCTCGCCGCGCAGGAAGGCCACCGCCTCCGCCACCTCGAGCGCGTTGCCGGCGGCGTCGCCCAGCACCTGGTTCATGTCGCTGACCAGCGCGCGCACCGGCAGCCCGGCGCCGGCGGCGACTTGCACGATCGACTCGGCCAGCTCCCGCGCCGCCGGCAGCGTGGCGGCGAAGGCGCCGTTGCCGCACTTCACGTCCATCACCAGCCCCTGCAGGCCGGCGGCGAGCTTCTTCGACAGGATGCTCGCGGTGATCAGCGGCACCGACTCGACGGTGCCGCTGGCGTCGCGGATCGCGTACAGCCGCCGGTCGGCCGGCGCCAGCTCGGCGGTCTGGCCGATGATCGCGCAGCCGGCCGCGTGCAGCGCGCGGCGCAGCGTCGCGACGTCGGGGGTTGCGCGGTAGCCGGGGATCGCCTCCAGCTTGTCGAGCGTGCCGCCGGTGTGGCCCAGGCCGCGGCCGGAGATCATCGGCACCACCGCGCCGCAGGCGGCGAGCAGCGGCGCCAGGATCAGGCTGACCTTGTCGCCGACGCCGCCGCTCGAGTGTTTGTCGAGCACCGGCCCGGCCAGGCCGGCGTCGCGCCAGTCGAGCCGCTGTCCGGACGCGGTCATCGCCCGCGTCAGCGCGACCGTCTCGGCGCGGTCCAGGCCGCGCACGCAGATCGCCATCGCCAGCGCCGCGACCTGCGCGTCGCTCCACGCGC
>CAZKCJ010000466.1:0-1530 GCA_964550885.1 uncultured Rubrivivax sp.
ACGCCGTGAACGCGCCCGCCAGCCTCGCGCTGAGCCTGGTTTCGCACACCAACGTCGGCAAGACCACGCTGGCGCGCACGCTGCTGCAGCGCGAGGTCGGCGAGGTGCGCGACGCACCGCACGTGACCGAGTTCGTCGACGGCCACGAGATGCTGCGCACGCCGCAGGGCGAGGTGCTGCTGCTGTGGGACACGCCCGGCTTCGGCGACAGCGTGCGCCTGCTGCGCCGGCTGCAGCAGGCCGGCAACCCGCTCGGCTGGTTCCTGGGCCAGGTCTGGGACCGCTGGCGCGACCGGCCGTTCTGGGCGAGTCAGCAGGTGCTGCGCCACGTCGCTGCCGCCAGCGACGCGGTGCTGTACCTGGTGAACGCGGCCGAGGCGCCGGCGGCGGCCGGCTACATCGAGCCCGAGATGGCGCTGCTCGGCTGGACCGGCCGGCCGGTGATCGTGCTGCTGAACCAGCTCGGTCCGCCGCGCGCGCCGGCGGACGAGCAGGCCGAGCTGCAGCGCTGGCGCGAGCACTTCGCGCGCTTCGCGCCGGTTGCGCAGGTGCTGCCGCTGGACGCCTTCGCGCGCTGCTGGGTGCAGGAGGGCACGCTGCTGCAGGCGGTCGCGCAGGCGCTGGACGGCGAGCGCCGCGCGCTGATGCTGCGGCTGTGCGCCGCCTGGCAGGCGCAGCGGCAGGCAACCTTCGACGCCGCGGTCGAGGTGCTGGCCGCGAGCCTCGGCCGGATCGCCGCCGCGCGCCAGCCACTGGACGGCCACGACTGGCGCGCGCGGCTGCGCAGCCTGGGCGCCGCGCTCGGGCTGCGCGCCGACGAGCGCGACCCGGCCACGCTCGCGCAGGCGGCGCTCGCGGCCGCGCTCGAGGACGAGGTGCGCGCCGCCACCGCGCGGCTGCTCGAGCTGCACCGCCTGCCCGGCAGCGCGCAGGCCGAGGTGCTGCAGCGCGTGGCCGACGGCTACGAGCTGCGGCTCAAGCTGGACGAAGGGCGCGCCGCGCTGCTCGGCGGCGCGCTCAGCGGCGCGCTCGCCGGGCTTAAGGCCGACGTCGCCAGCGGCGGGCTGACCTTCGGTGGCGGCGTGCTCGCCGGCGGGCTGCTCGGCGCGCTCGGAGCCGCGGGCCTGGCGCGCGCGGTCAACCTGGTGCGCGGCACCGGGCGCTCGTGGGTCACCTGGAAGCCCGAGGCGCTGGACCTGCTGCTGCAGGCCGCACTGCTGCGCTACCTGGCGGTCGCGCACTACGGCCGCGGCCGCGGCGACTGGACCCGCGCCGAGTCGCCCGCGCACTGGCTGCCGCTGGTGGCCGAAGCGCTCGCGCCGCGGCAGCCGCAGCTCGCCGCGCTGTGGGCCGGCCGCGCGCCGCCCACCGACGCGCCGGCGGCCGAGGCCGAGGCCGCGCGGCTTGCGCAGGCGCTGCACGAGCCGATCGCGCAGGCGCTGCTGCAGGCGCTGCGCGCGCTGTATCCGCAGGCGCCGATGTGGCGCTGAAGGCCGCAGCCGCGCAGCGCGCGCGAGCCGCGGGCTGACG
>CAZKCJ010000467.1:0-1522 GCA_964550885.1 uncultured Rubrivivax sp.
CGGCGCGACGCTGGCGCTGGGCACGCTGGCGCTGTCGCTGGGCACCTTCATGAACGTGCTCGACACCTCGATCGCCAACGTGTCGCTGCCGGCGATCGCCGGCGACCTGGGCGTGTCGCCCGACCAGGGCACCTGGGTGATCACCTCCTTCGGCGTGTCCAACGCGATCGCGGTGCCGCTGACCGGCTGGCTGACGCAGCGCTTCGGCCAGGTGCGGCTGTTCCTGGCGAGCACGCTGCTGTTCGTGCTGGCGTCGCTGCTGTGCGGGCTGGCGACCAGCTTCCAGCTGCTGATCGCGTTCCGGGTGATGCAGGGCTTCGTCGCCGGGCCGATGATCCCGCTGTCGCAGACGCTGCTGCTCGCCAGCTATCCGAAGGACCGGGCCGGCACCGCGCTCGCGTTCTCGGGGATGACCACGCTGGTTGCGCCGGTGATCGGACCGCTGGCCGGCGGCTGGATCACCGACAACGTCGGCTGGCCGTGGATCTTCTTCATCAACGTGCCGGTCGGCCTGATCGCCGCGTTCATCACCTGGTCGCTGTACCACCGCCGCGAGACGCCGACGCGCAAGGTGCCGGTGGACACGATCGGGCTGGCGCTGCTGGTGCTGTGGGTCGGCGCGCTGCAGGTGCTGCTCGACAACGGCAACGACCTGGACTGGTTCGAGTCGAGCCAGATCGTCGCGCTGGCGATCGTCGCCGTGGTCGGCTTCGCGTTCTTCCTCGCGTGGGAGCTGACCGACGCCCACCCGGTGGTCGAGGTGCGCCTGTTCGCGCAGCGCAACTTCGGCTTCGCGACCGCGGCCACCGCGATCGCCTACGGCATCTTCTTCGGCGTGCTGGTGCTGCTGCCGCTGTGGCTGCAGCAGTGGATGGGCTACACCGCGACCCTGGCCGGCTGGGCGCTGGCGCCGGTGGGCGTGCTCGCGCTGCTGCTGATGCCGCTGGTCGGGCGCATGGTCAACCGCGTCGACCCGCGCCCGATCGTGACCGTGTCGTTCCTGATCTTCGCGCTGGCGATGTACCTGCGCGCGCTGTTCACCACCGACACCGACCTGGCGACGATCATGGTGCCCACCGTGATCCAGGGCGCGGCGGTCGCCTGCTTCTTCGTGCCGCTGATGGCGATCTCGCTGTCGGGGCTGGCGCCCGAGCGGATTCCGGTGGCCACCGGGCTGTTCAACTTCGCGCGGATCACCGCCGGCTCCTTCGGCACCTCGATCACCACCACCTGGTGGGACCATCGCGCGTCGCTGCACCATGCGCAGCTGGTCGAGCATCTGACCCAGGACAGCGTGCCGACCGAGCACGCGCTGGCGACCGCGAAGCAGCTGGGCCTGTCGCACGAACAGGCGCTGGCGTTGCTGAACCGGATGGTCGACGCGCAGGCCTTCACCCTCGCCGCCGACGAGATCTTCTACCTGGCGACGCTGCTGTTCCTGCTGCTGGTCGGCCTGGTGTGGCTGACCCGGCCGGTGCGCGGCGGCCGCGGCGGCGGCGGCCTGGCGGCGGCCGCCGCGCAC
>CAZKCJ010000468.1:0-1521 GCA_964550885.1 uncultured Rubrivivax sp.
CGTCACGTACAGCTCGCAGTCGGGCAGCCGGTAGTTCTGCAGCAGCTGCGCCGCGTGGCGCAGCGCGACGATCTCGGCGTGCGCGCTCGGGTCGTGGGTGGTGATCGGCCGGTTGTAGCCGGTGGCCAGCACCTGCCGGCCGTCGGCGGTGTCGCGCATGATCACCGCGCCCACCGGCACCTCGCCGACCAGCAGCGCGTTGTGCGCCTGGTCCAGCGCGAGCCGCATGCCGGCTTCGTCGCGCCGCTGCTGCTCGTCGTCGACGGGGTCCAGGGGATCGGGCATCGGTGGGGGACCGCTCAGCACGCCGCGCGCGGCCGTGACGCCGATTGTGCCCCGCGCCGCGCGGCCCGCCGCCGCGCCAGCAGCTTGCGCAGTTCCTCGACGAACAGCACGCTGCTGGCCAGCGCGACCAGCGGCAGCAGCGTCGCCGGCGGCAGCGGCACCGTGTGGAACCACGCGTTCAGCGCCGGCAGGTACAGCACCGCCGCCTGCAGCAGCACCGACAGCGCCAGCCCCCACGCGAGCCAGCGGTTGCGCAGCTGCCCGCCGCCGAGCACCGAGCGCGTCGCCGAGCGGCAGTTGAGCACGTTGAACCACTGGCTGACGGCGACCAGCGTGAACACCTCGGTGCGCACCTGCTCGATCGCGGCGCCCTCGCCCAGCCGCCACGCGAACCAGCCGAAGGCGGTCGCGGCCGCGGTCAGCGCCATCAGCGCGGCGCGCGCCAGCATCGGCGCATCGAGCAGCCGGTCGTCGCGCGGCACCGGCGGGCGGCGCAGCTCGTCGCCTTCGGGCGGGTCCAGCACCAGGTTCACGGTCAGCGTGCCTTCGGTGACGATGTTGATCCACAGGATCTGCACCGCCGCCAGCGGCAGCGGCAGCCCGGCCGCCAGCGCCAGCAGCAGCAGCACGACCTCGTCGGCCGAGGTCGCGAACAGGTACAGGATCACCTTCTTCAGGTTCGCGTAGACCACCCGACCCTGCTCGACCGCGGCGACGATGGTCGCGAAGTCGTCGTCGGTGATCACGATCCGGGCCGCGCTCTTGGCGACCTCGGTGCCGGTGATGCCCATCGCCAGGCCGACGTCGGCGCGCGCCAGCGCCGGCGCGTCGTTGACGCCGTCGCCGGTCATCGCGACCACCTCGCCGCGCGCCTGCAGCGCCTGCACGATCCGCAGCTTCTGCGCCGGCTGCACCCGCGCGAACACCGCCACCCGCGGCAGCTGCGCGCACAGCGCGGCGTCGTCCAGCTGCTCGAGCTCGCGGCCGTCGAGCGCGCGGTCGGCGGCGCCGGCGATGCCCAGCGCGCGCGCGATCGCCAGGCCGGTGAGCACGTGGTCGCCGGTGATCATCAGCGGCCGGATGCCGGCGGTGCGGCAGGCGGCGACCGCAGCCTCGACCTCGGCGCGCGGCGGGTCGATCTGCCCGACCAGGCCCAGCAGCCGCGCGCGGCCGGCGAGCGCGGCGAAGCCGGCGGCCGGGTCGAGCGGATCGTCGTCGACCGCGGCGAAGGCCAGC
>CAZKCJ010000469.1:0-1517 GCA_964550885.1 uncultured Rubrivivax sp.
ACCGGCTGGGGCCGCCACCAGATCCGCGCGGCCGACGGCACGCCGTCGCACAACCTGTTCGGCATCAAGGCCGGGCCCGGCTGGAAGGGGCCGGTGGTCGAGGCGGTGACCACCGAGGTGGTGGATGGCCGCGCGCAGCGCACGGTCGCTCGCTTTCGCGCGTACGCAAGCAGCGCCGACGCCTTCGCCGACTACGCGCAGCTGATGCGCAACAGCCCGCGCTACCGCGAGGTGCTCGCGCAGGGGCGCGACGCCGCCGGCTTCGCCGCCGAGCTGCAGCGCGCCGGCTACGCGACCGACCCCGACTACGCGGCCAAGCTGACGCGGGTGATCAACACCGCGCTGCGGCTGCAGCGCGCCGCCGGCTGACGAGGGCGCGATGAGCGGCACCGCTCTGCTGGGGATCGGCACCAAGGCGCTGGCCGCGAACTACGCGGCGCTCGCCACCACCGGCCACAACATCGCCAACGCCAACGTCGCCGGCTACTCGCGCCAGCAGGTCGAGCTCGCCACCGCCGCCGGCCAGTACAGCGGCAGCGGCTTCTTCGGCAAGGGCGTGGACGTGCGCACCGTCAGCCGCGCGCACGACGCGCTGCTGACCCGCGAAGCGGCAAGCGCGCGCGCGCTGGCGGCGATGGATGCGAGCCGCGCGCAGCTGCTGCAGCAGCTCGAGGCGGCCTTCGGCACCGGCGAGCAGGGGCCCGGCTACGCCGCCGGCCAGCTGCTGAACGCGTTCAGCGAGCTCGCCGCGCGCCCGGCCGACGCGTCGGTGCGCCAGGTGGTGCTCGCGCGCGCCGAGGACGCGGCGCGCGCCTTCGCCGCCGCCGGCGCGCAACTGCAGACGCTGCAGCAGACGCTGCGCGAGGACCTCGCTGCGCGCGTCGCCGAGGTCAACCGGCTCGCCGCCGGGGTGGCCGAGCTGAACCAGCAGATCGCTTCGACCGCCGGGCTCACCCAGCCGCCGAACGACCTGCTGGACGCGCGCGACCGGCTGCTCGGCGAGCTCAGCGAACAGCTGCAGATCAGCACGATCACCGCCGACGACGGCACGGTCGGCGTGTTCGTCGCCGGCGGCCAGCGGCTGGTGCTGGGCACGCAGGCGCAGCCGCTGAGCACGCAGCGCGACCCGGCCGATCCGGCGCGCAGCGCGATCGGCCTGGCCGACAGCGGCTTCGTGCGCCTGCTGCCGGCCGACGAGCTCGGCGGCGGCTCGATCGCCGGGCTGCTGCGGGTGCAGAACAGCGACCTGGTCGACGCGCGCGCCCGGCTGGGCCAGCTGGCCGCGGCCTTCGCCGGCGCGGTCAACCTGCAGCAGAGCCTGGGCCTGGACCTGCTCGACCCACCCGGCAGCGGTGCGCCGCTGTTCGCGGTCGGCGCGGCGCAGGCGCTGCCCGACGCGCGCAACGCGACCGACGCGAGCGGCCAGTACATCGGCCGGGTCCAGCTGACCGTGACCGACCCGAGCCCGCCCGCGGCCAGCGAGTACGCGCTGCGCGCCGATCCGGCCGGCGCGCCCG
>CAZKCJ010000470.1:0-981 GCA_964550885.1 uncultured Rubrivivax sp.
CACCTTCGACAACCAACTGGGCGACCAGATGGCGCTGGAGTGCATGCAGGCCGCGTGGGACTCGGGCTGCAACTTCTTCGACAATGCCGAGGTGTACGCGGGTGGCAAGAGCGAGTCGCAGATGGGGCGCGCGCTGCAGCAGCTCGATCCAGCCCGGTGGCAGCGCGCGGGTGTCGCCGCTGAGGGCCAGCGTGTGCTTGGCCGGCGTGCCCTCGAGCCGCAGGCCGATGCGCTCGGCCGAGCGGACGCCGGCGCGCAGGCCGGTGAGCTCGAGCTTGGCGTCCAGCGGCGCATCGCCGCGGCTGCCCAGCAGCCAGCGCGCGTCGGCGCGGTCGAGCTGCAACGCGTCCAGCTTCAGCCCGCTGGCCTTCAGCGTGCCGCGGGTCTTCAGCTGCGGCCAGCGGCCGTCGACCTGCGCGCTGGCGTCGAGCCGGCCGGCCAGCCGCGCGTCGGTGCCACGCGCGAGCTGCCACAGCGGCTGCAGCTTCTTCAATGCCGCGAGCTCGGCCGCGAGCTCCCAGTGGTCGCCGCTGCCGGCGGCGTCGCGGTCCAGCTGCGCGCGCGCCTGCAGCCGGTTGCCGTCGGCCTGCAGCTGCAGCTCGACCGCGTTGCGGCCGTCGGCGGCGGTCTGCAGCGCGAGCCGGCCGTCGATCGGCACGCCGGCGAGCCGGCTCGGCTGCAGCTGCAGCTCGGCGCGGCCGCTGATCCGCGCCAGCTGCTGCAGCGCCGGCGCCGCGCTGCGGCCAGCGGGCAGGCGCAGGTCGAAGGTGGCGCTGGCGTTCAGCCGGTGCGGCCCGCGGCGCCACGGCGAGCCTTCGGTGCCGGGCCACCACGGCAGCGGGTCGAAGTCGTTCAGGCTGGCCTGGCCGCTGGCCGACCAGCCGGCGGCCGGGCCCGCGCGGGTCAGCCGGCCGCTGACGCTGGCGTGGGCGTCGCCGTGGCGCGCCAGCAGCTCGCGCAGCTCGATCCGGTTCGGCTGCA
>CAZKCJ010000470.1:991-1512 GCA_964550885.1 uncultured Rubrivivax sp.
TGCAGCTGCGCCTGCAGCCGCAGCTGCACCGGCTGCTGCGCGGCGCCGCCGAGCCGGCGCCCGGCCAGCTCGGCGCGCACGCCCACCGTCGCCGTGGCGGCCTCGGGCTCGGCGCCGGTGTGTGCGAAGCCGCTGCCGTCCAGCTGCACCCGCCCGTCCAGGCGCATCGCCGGCGCGCGCCGGTCGAGCTGCGCCGGCTGCAGCGTCGCGACCCGGAGGTCGGCGACCCAGTCGGTCGGGCTCCACTGGCCGCTGCCGCGCAGGTTGCCGGCCGCCGCGGTACGGGTGCCGAGCTCGGCGTCGAAGGCGAGCACGTCCAGCCGGGTCGGCTCGTCGGGGCGTGCCTGCAGCTGCAGCTGCAGCGTGCGCAGCGGCAACCGGCCCTGATCCCAGCGGCCGGCGTCATGGTTGCGCAGCGTCAGCCGCGCGTCGGCCGGGCGATCGAGTCCGTCGCTGTGCAGCGTCGCCTGCAGGTCGAGCGCGGTGCGCGGCGCGGCGTCGTGCCAGGCGCGCAGGTCAAG